>JALLON010000280.1 GCA_027717925.1 Acidobacteria bacterium AH-259-G07
TGATGCGAACCCTTTCCTTTCTGGGGATCTTTCTGAGAGACCTAGCCGCACTGGCCTTAATCTTGATGGAGTAACTCACCCTTTACGTCTTCCCAGTCGAGAAGTGGGTCGGCAGGATCCTGAAGACGGTCAAGACCGAGTCGCAGATCTTCCAGATCCTCCAGATAATACTCGATCGCCTGGCGGATCAGATCCGCACGGGTGCGCTGAAGTCGGCGGGCTGCCTTGTCCATCTGGTGAATAAGCTCCTTGGGAAGTCTAGCGCTTACTTGCGGCATTGCTTTCTCTCATGATTTATGACAGTCAATAAATACCATGTGGCGTCAATTGACAGTCAAGGAGTGTCAGAGTTGACAGAGTTTCCCACAGGTTGGCAAGGCCATTCCCACTGAAAGGGAAACAATGACCATAGAAGATCAAGCTACGGCCACTTTCTTTTCGTTTTGGATAACAATTCTAGGATCTGGATTCTTAGGAGGAACTGGAAGCCCTTGTTCTTTTAGTAATTCAATATGGTCCTTAATGCCCCACTTTGCTTTAAATAAACAATCCTCTACAGAATGACCTATACCTGAAAAGCCCTCCAGATCAGGAGAATAGAATCCAAAATAATCTGGCTCTTCAGTAGCTTCAATTACTAGTGAATATGGTAATTCAATCATCTCAATGTCTCTCCGTGACTATTTAATCCCTGCTGCCTTTAAAATGCTGTGACAAGTACCGGTAGGAACCTCCTTTGATCCATGATAATCAACCCGGATTAGTTTATCCCATCCAGGCTTTCCGTAATATTGTATAGAACCTCTTTCTTTCACGATTTTGAACCCATTCTGTTCGAGTAATCTGACGAGCTCGCTGAATTTCACTTAGTTACTGCAATGTTTCGCGCCTAACGGTTTGGCGCTCACCTGCGGGCCGCGAAACAGCCTGTCAGGTGCAGAGCCTTGTTAGCCGCCCACGTCTCTAGCCATCAAGTTGGTCTAGCATTGACCGCAATTCCAACACCTCGAGAGGACATTCTGCCCAATCGTGTTCCCAGCATACAATAATGTCACACCCTGTGGGATCGTGACCGTGCTCACGGAAGTTGGTACTTCTGAATTCGAACTCGATTCTTACCCTCTGCCACCGGTTACGATGAGCATCAATGCATCGCTTGGCTTCACAGTCGGGATACCCTGCCTGAATGGCTTCGACTCTGAAGAGCCACACAGCGTGGCTGATGATCTGGGGAGGGAAGCGATGGCCACAATATCTCGATCGATTCTTCATCCTCACATTGTGGACCACTGCCGCTTAACTTGACAAAGCCTGTTCTGAGGCTATCGCTTAACGGAACCACTGGCGGGGATCCATCCCCACATTGGGTTCCTTTCCGTGCCTAATCCCGTCCCCAATCTTGATCAGATATTCAGCCACCTTCGCTGAAAATCCGGGGAGTTGTGCAAGATTTATTTCCCATAGGTGGGAATTTTGGCAGATCTGATCCACAAAGTGGGATACCTGCTGTTTGTCGTCCTCATTGATCTCCTTCCACTGTGAGAAAAAGTACTCTGCCTGATCGTCGTTGATCACATACAGCTCGTGGTCTCGCCGGCCAAAGATCCTTCCTTCCTTTTTTTCGACTCCTTTCATGAAACGAAGATAGAAGGCGAAGCCGAGGCAAAGGAGAGGCGGTGCCTGCTTGTTCTTTTCATAGTAATTTTTTATCGACGGGACGACTCGCAAGCGCATTTTTGAGGTCGATTGAAATGTAATGTCGAGCAGTTCGTGTTTAAGATAGGGGTTTTTAAATCGCTGCAAGACCTCTTCTATAAAATTCCTGACCAAATCAGGGTCCAGATCCAAACTGGGGCCGATCTCGTCTCGCATGACGTGCTCAATGAAGTGGGATGCGAAAGGATGCTGCATGCTTTCCAAAATAGTGTTGTTGCCTAACAGAAATGCAAGCGGCACAGCGATGGTGTGCGTCCCGTTTAGGATTCGAATCTTTCGCTCGCGATATGGGGTAATATCGTTGGCTACGATGACAGGAGCATTCACTTCGGCAAAATGGAGCCGCCTCTTCAGCGATTCGTCTCCTTCTATCGCCCACAGCGAATAGACTTCAGCCACAGTGAGGAGACGATCTTGGTAACCAAGCTTTTCTTGGATTCTTTTGACTTCCTCGGATTCAGGAGTCCCGGTGACGATCCGGTCCACCAGTGAATTGCAGAAGTGGTTTGCCGACTTCACCCAATTGAGGAACTCATCCCCCAACTCCCAGCGTTGAGCCAACTCGAGAACAATTTCTGCCAGCCTAGCCCCGTTGTTATTGATCAGTTCACAGGGAATAAGAACAAGTCCCCTATCGGGCGCTCCTGCGAAGGCTCGAAAGCGCTCATGAAGGAAGGCGGTCAATTTTCCGGGAAAGGACCGGGGAGGAGCAAGCTCGTGTGCATCGTCTGAATCCAAGACTATACCAACCTCGGTGGTGTTGGAGATGATCAGTTCCAAGTCCGGATTCCGAGCGCATTCCAGGACCTTCTCCCAGGCCTGGTTTGCTGACAGGGCGCGGCTGACCGAAGCGAGAATGCTGTACTCTTCAATGGGCTTGCCCTGCTTTAAGCCGCGAACGCACAGCGTATAAAGCCCATTCTGTTCGTTCAAAAGATCTGCTCGTTTCCTGTCTGTGGACTGAACCACAACAATCCGGCCATTGAACACTCCTTCACGATTTGCCCGATCGATGAATTTGTCAGCAAAGGCGCGCAGAAATCGCCCCGAGCCAAATTGGACAACCTTTTCCGGAAGATCCCAAATCTGTGGAGGTGGAATTCCAGTTTCCTGAAAGCTCTCAAATGAGGAGCTCAGAAGGAGTGATTTCGAGAGGCGGGGATATGTCATTCACAGACTCGTCCCGAAGTCTTCATCAAACTGCATCTTGGTCCAGTCACGATCAATTTCAGGTCGCAGCGCCGCCATCATCCAAACAAAATTGATCCCGCAGCCAGGGATACCGACATTGGGATGGTAGCCTTGTGTGATGATGACTGCATGGTCCTCGAAAACGGGTGCGATGAAATCGACCTTGCTCAGATCCCGGTACATTATCTGGATGCCGAAGGCCGGCTTGGGCATGTCAATAAAGAGGTAGACCTCTTCTTTGGTTTGTGCATGCTCGTGCGGTGCCCAGCTCGTCCAATTCCCGGGTTTGCCGAAGGTCAGCCCGCAGATTAAACGCGAAGCGTCTACATTTTCATCAATAACCCTATAGACATCACGAACATACGTCTGCTCGCCTGCAGTGAGGTGAAGCTTGGGGTCGTTCTTCACAGATTCAAAAGAAACAAATTGCGGTTCGCTTTGCTTCTCACTCGGGGCCGACGATTCGACCAAGTCCAATTCACTCTCAGTAGTGACCTGATATGCTGTTTTCGGAGGAATATACAGTCCATCATAGCGTTTCATCGGGTATGTCTCGGAATCGATCGTGACCACCCCCTCGCCCTTGAGACAGATCAGGGCCACTTCCTGCTCTTCAGAGTTGGCGGATACTTCGTTGACTTCTCGATCCAAAATGATTCGACCACACGAGAGCACGTTGAGCGGTGTATTGGCCGGTGTAATCGATATGGAGCGTCCCTTTGCGCTGGCTGTGTTGCGAATGAGCAATTCT
>JALLON010000281.1 GCA_027717925.1 Acidobacteria bacterium AH-259-G07
TCAGTAATGTGGAGTCAGTTACCAGTTTGCAGATGCTGAGCGGGGTTTATCGGCAATGACTCCACATTACGAAAAGGGCTCATAGAGCTTCGAGCCACTGCATGATGGTGGCATCACTGCGCCACGAGTCAAGGACGTCGGTCTGTTCTTCGAGGGGCATGGCCCGAGCGAGGGCTTGACGCTTCATCTCCAAGTCGATTGCAGCGTACTTGTTGGTGGTGTTGATACTGGCGTGGCCCAGCCAGTGGCTGATGGTCGTAAGGTCCACCCCTGCCTTGAGCAGATGGACGGCTGTGCTGTGGCGCATGCTGTGCGGATGGAGGCGCTTGTTGGCCAGGCTGGGGGTACACCTTCTGGCGAATTGGAGATATTTTGCCAGGATGTAACGAACACCGAAGCGGGTCAGAGGCTGCCCATTGTGGTTTAGAAAGAGCGGGGAAACTGAGCGCAGATCCAACTCTTGCTCGGCACAGAAAGCGCGCAGAACCTTCGCCGTCTGAGGCCAGAGCGGGCAAAGGCGCTCCTTTCGTCCCTTGCCAAACAGTCGTACTTGAAAGGGCTTCGTCAGTTGGAGGTCGTAGGCACGCAGATCGAGGATCTCCTGCACGCGTGCCCCGGTATTAAACATGGTAGCCATCAAGGCATAGTCGCGCCGGCCATCAGGGGTGGTACGGTCGATGGCGGAAAGCACAGCTTGGATTTCGTCGAACTCCAGGTATTCCACGGTATGAGCGCGAGCCCGCTTGAAGGGGATTGCGAGTATGCTCTGGCAGTGGTCCAGCCGATCAGGCCGTTGAGCTGCGACGTAACGGAAGAAAGCGTGAATCGCTGCCAAGCGAACATTGCGCGTGGAAACGGTGTTGTGGCGCTCTGTCTCCAGGTGGTTCAGAAAGGAGACAACCGCGTCGGGTCCGATGTCCTCCAGATCCAGCTCGGCAGGTTCACGACCCCAGTGAGAGGCCAGGAAACGAAGCAGCAGAACCAGGCAATCTCGATAGCTGTGGATGGTATGCGGGCTCATCCCTCGAAGTCGGGGAAGATGATCCGACAAGAAGGCGCGCAAGGTGAGCGCTAACAGATTGGGAAGTGGTGCTTTCATGGGTTACCTCCGGTCGATTCGGGCAGCGGGCTCACGAGCGTGCCGAAACACTTCTCGAAGCGGGCGCTGGCGTGGGTCGCGATTTGCTCGGTGAATCGCAGATAGTACTCGGTTGAGGCGACAGAAACGTGTCCCATGAAGGCCGAAAGGAAGGGCAGCTTGGCTTGCACGTCGACTCCTGATCGGTACCACCGCAAGAGAGCATTCACAGCGAAGGAGTGACGAAGGTCGTGCGTTCTGGGCGGTCGACCGTTTGGTTTGACAATCCCCGTGCTTCGAAAAAGCGCACGCAGGCTCTGGCCGAGGCCAGGGCCAGTGTAGCCGCGTCCCTCGCCACAACCATGCCAAAGCAGTGGTGAGTGGGCGGATAAAGGAGCACCGTAAAGCAGGCGCCTGCCAAGAAAATTGTCGACCTCACCGGCTCCGTCCGGTGAAAGAGGAAGCAGACGTGACTTGTGAAACTTGGAGGCACGAACGAATAGGGTGTGCTCCCGGGGATCGTAGTCTCCAAGGGTCAAACGGACGAGCTCGCCGCGGCGAAGGCCCGTAGTGAACAGCAAAACGACTGCCAGGCGAAGCACCTGCGGGCGCAGAGGGGAGCAGGGACCCGGTCGTAAAGCACGGGTTGCACGAAGCAGCCGCGCGATCTGTGCCTCCGAAAAGATGTAGGGTTGCACCGCTTGGTGGTTTCGAGGGAAGAGGGTTTTCTCGGGCACGAAGCACTCGGGCTCGACACGCCGCCGATACAAACAGAGATTGCGGACGACTCGCATACGATTGCGGCGCACGGTAGGGGTGAGATGCTGCAGCGTAGTGCACCAAGAAGCAAATGTCTCAGGCGTCAGATCCGAGGCACAGGGGTGATGGCCCAGAAAAGAGTCCAGAGAGTGCAAAAACCTGCGCTCACTGGCGTAGCCACGTCCCAAGGACTCTTTTAGAGCGAGAAAACGGGTGATGATGGGTGCCAGAGGCGAAATGAAGGATTGGGTTGCGCTCATGGGTGAACCTCCTGATTGTGGTGATTAAGATTCTCCTGCGGTACGGGGAGGGCCACATCACGCAGATCCTCAACAGCAAGTCGTAGGTAGGCGCACGTGCTTTCGGCAGTGCGGTGCCCGAGTAGGTCCCCGATGGTCTTCAGGGAGGTTCCTCGACGCAGCAGGTGTATGGCGTAGGAATGACGAAGGCAATGAGACCCTTGAAAGGGGATGTCCAATCCACTGCGTCTGGACCAGGCATGAAACGCCCCTGTCACAGCGGTGGGCTTGAGCGGGCCCACAGGAGCGCGGGCGCGAAGGAAAAGCTCGCGCCGAGGCGAGGAAGGGCGCCCCTGGCGAAGGTAGTGCAGCAGGACCGAGCCCACTGCGTCCGTCAGTGGCAGGGATAGCGTTGAACCTGTTTTGCGTTGGGAAACTTGAAACCATCCCTGGCGCCAGTGGATGTCCTCCAGTGTGAGCGCGACGATCTCGCAGGGTCGGAGTCCGTAGGTAGCCATCAGGAAGAACATAGTGTGATCTCGCAAGCCCAGTGGTTTCGTCCGGTCGATGGAGTGGAGAAAGGCCCGTACGGTCTCCCAGGACAGAGCCCGGGGAAGCTGCTCGAACCGGTACAGACGCGGCGTGTCGATTTGGCTGTCCAACCCCCCAGGAACCAGTCCCTTGGTGGTCAGGAAGCGCAAAAACCCTCGCAGATGTGCCACCACGTGCTGCAGCGAGCCCCGGCTATACCTTTCTGCGACGCTTCGCACGAACAGTTCAACGTCATTGGGGCTGAGCCTTGCCAGCCAGGAAGGAAGGCTCTCATACGCCACATGCTCCAGAAACTGGGAAGCAGTGCGGACGTGCTCGCGGATGGTTGAGGGCGCGAAGGCCCGGACTCCCCTCAAAAACTCGGCGTATGCCGCCACAAGAGTACTCAAGGGGGTTGGTGGAGCGGCTGGGGTTTGGGGCAGAAGCTTCCGCCCCTCCAGGAAGCGCTCCAAGGCATGCACCGTTCCCGCCAAAATACGATCATCCTGAGAGTTTGCCGGCGAGCAGCTGAGAAGCTTCTCATGAGTGAGTTCCTCCAGGCGCAGGAGACCACGTTTCCGTAATTCGCCATCAATCCGCACAACAGCCCGCAGTTGCAGCCTGGCTGAACTCTGTTGGTAGCCCTGTTGGAGCAACCAAGTCGCAAAATCGTCCGCGATCGGACCCACCAGTGGTAATGACCTGAACCGGTCGAAGGACTTGGGAAATAATTGTGTAAGCATCAGAACCTCCTTTTTAGAGTGCCGGAATTGGCAGGATTCTGATGCTAGTCAATAATGTGAAGTCTTTCCTGGCCTAATCCAATAATCGCGCCGCCTTCTCTCCGTCAGTCCACATTACTGAACTCTCAACATAAGTCCAGTAATGTGCAGCTCCACATTACTGGACGAAGCGCAATATTTGCGTGACAAAACCCTGGAGGAGCTCCCCATTGTGCTGAACTTCCGCATGGACTCGCTCGATCCCATGATCAGCATCCTGATCGCCCATCCCTACTTCGAGGCCCGGCTG
>JALLON010000282.1 GCA_027717925.1 Acidobacteria bacterium AH-259-G07
CAGCCACAGCCACCCTAAAAACAACCCAAGAAAGGCCTTGAAGATTTTCATACTTTCTCCCTCCTTTTTATGCAGGCACCCTGTGGGCCTCGTTACCCACTTGTTATACTGATTGAAGCTGCAAGTAACTCTTTCAGCATCTCCTCGAATTCTTCTTTGTAGGCGAAGCCCACGATTTTTTCCCGGATCTTCCCTTCCCGATCAATGATGAACGTGGTGGGGATCCCTTGAACTCCAAAGGCCGCCTGAATCCGGTCTTCTTCGTCGGCAAACAACATCGTGTAGCGGGCCCCAGTTTCAGCCAGCACGCTCCGCACATCCGCCGGATCCACGTCTAAGGTTATACCCACCATCTCAAATCCCTGCCTTTGGTACTGCTCGTAAAGCTCCTGAAAATGGGGCATCTCTTTCAGGCAGGGCGCGCACCAACTGGCCCAAAAATCAACCATCAGAACTTTTCCTTTAAACTGAGCAGAGGAAACCAGGTTGCCCTCGAGGTCCTTGAGTTCAAAGTCAGGCATCCTCCCTAGGCCAAGTGTGGCTTTTTCTGTATTCTCCGCATTGTCGGTCGTCCCCATTTTCGGTGTTTTGGCAGTTCTGGCCTCCGTTTGCTCACTGCCGCAGGCCGACAGCACCAGTAAGCTGGCTATCAAAGCGGTCAAAAGCCTCCTCCCGGGATTGGAAGCTTTTGGTCCGCCGAAAAAGCCCTGGATCACCATTTTAAGCCTCCCTGCTCACTTTACTTCTTCTTCATGTTGGCGGTAAACGTCTTGGTTCCTTCAACGGGTTAACCCAGACCCTCACCTCTATGGACGGGAGGGAAGTCACTTCACTTCACATGAACCACAGCAGTTGGCGCCGCAATCCATGATGCTGTTCGTCGCCACCAATGTGGCACCGCCCAGCGCCAGAAGCGAAAACAAGGCGACGATCAAAGCTTTTTTTCGCATTGGCTACTCACCTCCTTTCTGTTGAGAATAGCTGTGAAACTGACCCGGTTTTCCCTGGGTCAGGTACTTCAAAATTTTTAGTAGCTCCTCCTCGAGCAGATTTCCGACCAGCGTGAGGTTGACATCGGACCCTTCCCAATTCATCACCTGCAAGTTCTCTGCCTTGATCTGGTTGTACCACAATCCATTCATCATCTTGCGGATCAGTTCCCGCCGACCGAAGTCAATGGGGTGTTGAGGGGGAAGTTCGAAAACGTAAATGATATTCTCTCCGCTGCGATAATCGTTTTGGGTGGCGAAACAGCACAAGCTCTTCAGTAGTTTTGTTTGAACCAGACGGTAACCGCCGGGAAGAGAGGCAGGAATGACCACTCCGAAGTGACATTTTCGCCTGGCTTGGTCCGCCGATGTAGTGAAAGCCTGATGTTTTTGATCGAAAGTTCGTGCAGAGGGGCCTTTCTTCAGTTCGTCAAGATAGAGGCCGATATCAATGGCCTGAGCCTGATTGACGATCAGAGAGTATTGACGCAAGAAGCTGAGTTCGGGGATCAGCATAACCATCAGAGCGATGAAGGCTCCCATGATCAACAGAGGCAGCGCCAATCGAGGACGAAAGAGTGTCAGGAAACGACGGTCTCGACCCGGATCTTCGCGGAACACGCGGCTTTGCCCTCGTTTCAGAACATTTTCCCAAAGATGAGGTGACGGCTGCGGAGTCTGTATTTGACGAAGGTGTCGACCTAGGCCCTGTAGTTCTTCTAGCTTTGTTTGACACTCCGGGCAGTGCTCCAGATGAGCCTTGATTTTTTCCGCCTTGAGGGATGGAATTTCCCCGTCCAGGTAAGGCGATAATTTCCTACGCAGCCAAAAACAGACCAATTTCAAGACTCTCTCACCTCCTTTTGGTAGACCCTGCGAAATTGTTCACGAGCCCGATTCAGCCTGGATGCGACGGTTCCCTCCGAGACCCCGAAAATGCGCGCTATCTCCCGGTAAGAAAGCCCCTCGATCTCCTTTAAGAGCAGGGCCAGGCGGTATTTTCCCGGCAGCTTTTCCAACGCTTTTTGAACCTGCGCTTGTTTTTCGTGGCTCAAAAGTGAGTCCAGCGGAAGAGTCTCCCGGACTGAAAGCGAAAGCGCGCGCTCATCCAGCGGTACTTTCCGGGCTGCTTTTTTTCTTCGATGCTGAAGGCACTCGTTGACTGCAATCCTGAAAAGCCAAGTATAAAAGCCGGAGCGCAGGTCGAACTGGCCAATGGAAAGATACATTTTTAAAAAAATCTCCTGCGTGATCTCCTCGGCATCCGAGCCATCCCCAGCAAAGTGATAGCAAAGCCGGAAAATCTTGTGTTGATAGCGCTTGAAAACTTCACGAAAGGCCTCCTGGTCTCCTCTCTGACAACGCTGAATCAGTTCCTTTTCCAACAAACAGCCAGTCCTGTAATTTGCACTCTCTATTAGATGCATGGACGGGGAAATTTCTTCCATCTTTTTGACCCAATCCGTGTAAGCAGGCTGAAGGACATAGTCCTGAGGTCAGAGTTTCCTTACTTCAGAATTGCATCGGAGAATTTTCTGAAGCCATCTGGTTCGCAAGCCTATCTTGCTCGCATGAAGTGTGGGTCAACAACTACCTGCGGATTTTTCGTAGTTTTCGTAGTGCCCAATTAGTGTGTTGCTGGTATGTTCTTTAACTTTGCAACCAACCTACCTTTAATCCTCTCATTCGTTTGCGCCATAATGCAAACCACATCTTCTACAGCGTTACTGGTGACTTTCGCTTCTCACCTCAAGCACTTCCTGGACAAACTGACCAAACACATTCAGCAAGATCCTTTCTCTCACTCTTTCTCAAGAGGCTCTCCTCGTCGATTACGCCTTTCACAAGATTCTTTAACGCGCACCCGTGCGGGTCCTCGAGTTCATAGTGAAAAATGACCGTTTCCCCACAGAAGAGGAGAGAAGGCAGTTGCTCAGTGAAGTGGGCGGGAGCACCGATTGAGGGCCAAGCAAAATCGCCAAGCCGAGAGGTAACGATCCAGTGGGCATAGTTAACGCAGGATCCAATCTATACCGATCAGAATGGTACCCGCGTTGATCCCGATATTTTCTCCAGCCGTACCGGCATTTGAGATGTGGTGATTCCGAAGCTCGAAAATCCAACCGGGTCCTTTCTCGGGTATGAAGCGGATCCCTCCACCATAGAGCACTTGGAAATTGAAGACGCGGTCGATCTCGAGTACATCGAGAGAAGTCCAAAGCAACCCAGCACCAAGGGTTACGTAAGGAACCCAGCGACGGTCGTTCCGGAAATGGTAGCGTCCCGCCATGCCAACGAGTCCCGAGGATATTTCGAGGTGCGGCTCATGGTAGAGAAGCAGCGTTGCCTCTCCGTAAAGCTCCAGACGGTCAGCGACGAACCAGCCCATCTGGGGATGAAAGGCCAGAAAGGCCAAATCGGTGCGAGTTTTTCCGTAACCAGGCCAGCCATGTTTCCATGAGTGTCCCCAACCCCAGAGAAGTCCCCGGCTCTGGCTGTTGGTATCAAAGCCCTTCTGTGCAATCGTGACTTGGAGAGAGAGACCCACAACTGCCACAAGAATTAATGGCGTTTGGAGTCGGGTTAACATTGGAAGGCCTCCCTATACCGATCCCCCTTGATTGGGACAACCGGCCTTCTCTC
>JALLON010000283.1 GCA_027717925.1 Acidobacteria bacterium AH-259-G07
AAGGCCTGAGCCTCTTCCCAGGTGCTGTGAGCCACATCGGGCAGCAGCTCTATGCGCGTCTCCTCCACCCCCAGCTTCAGAAGCACATCTTGATTGATCTCATGATCCTCTAAAAAATGGACGCCTAATTCTCTCAGCCACTTACGGCGCGGCCGCAGCTCCTCCCGACAGAGGATGGCCATACCGGCTCGCGACTCGCGCAGGAGATTGGCGGCCTGAAAGGCTCGACCTGGGACCACGCCCGCAGGAACCACCACCGCATCCACATGATCGAAATCCGCATTCTCATAAACCACCAGGCCGCCCAACCCCCTCAGCAGCGACCCATGAAACACCGCGGCCAGCAGCACAACAATCGCCCCACCGCCAATGAAACAAAACTTCAACTTCCGCATGACACAATCCGTGTAATTCGCGGGACGAACCGCACTAATCAAATTCACATATACGTTCAGACCCCCCGCGGATTGACGCGGATTTTGGGCGGATTGACACGGATTTTAGCCGCGAAAGACGCGAACAATCGCGAAAAGCGCGAAGTGCGCGCAAATTCAGTCTTTCCGCACGTAAGTCCAAACCGCCTCTTGCATCAGCGTGGGATAGAAGCGTCCTTGGCGGCTGAGTGACTGCCATTCCTCCTTGGTGTAAACAAGCACATCGGCGGGCACCGGAAGTTCGGTTGCATCCCATTGGGCGGCTCGCCTCTCGAAGGGCTGATCGGAACTTTCCACCACAATAACGAGATCCAGGTCGCTTCCTACACCCCAGTCGCCGCGCGCATAAGAGCCAAAATAACCAATCCGTACTAGATCACCTCGCTGGGCTTCTGTCTTTTCCGACCACTGACGCACTGCCTGAACGACCGTCTGGACCTCAGGCCATTTGAGAACGGACGAACTCAATGATCTCACGGGCATATGCAATAGCCTCCTCACTTTGCAAGGGTCCGTAGTGCTCAAATGGGGATCCTTCAGGGTGGGCGTTGGGATAGCCTGAAGGAATGTAGAAGTTGTCAAGAACCCGCCCTTTCTCAATGAGAGCCTGAGAAACGGGTGCCGTCTCTGGCAGCTCTTGAAGCAGCTTGGCAATGACGTGCCCCCAGGCTTCCTGTCCTAAGTGAAGATGTAGCGCCTTTACGGATTTCTCCGCCGCTTGCTGTGCCGCAAAGCACGCCCACTCATGACGTCCCGCCCGACGGGAATCCTCAGCCTGTTCCAAGTCCCTCTGTGCCTGGCGCAGCCAGTCCTGATCGCGATTCGGCATGATGTCACCGCAGACAATACTAGCACCAGTCTCGAGGAATTTTCACGATTTTAGCCGACCGAAGCATCCGCACAGGCGGTAAAGTGCACGCGAAGAGATTCAAGAAGAGGCCGATAGGAAATCAGCGTCCTTCTGCGCTGCTAGTCCGTACGGGCATGTCAACACTTCATTTTGAGCCAGCAGATCATCCCGCGGATAGACGGGGGGAAGTTTAGCCGCTACGTGGGACGAGGCCTGGGCGACCGCGAAGACGCGAAGGGCGCTAAGCTTTGCGGACTTCGCGTCTTAGCGGTTTACCATTCTCCAGCCACATTCCGTCGATAAACGGCGATATTTTAGCCCGCTGATATCCCGCCGATCGCGCGGATTCTGGGCGGATTTGCGCGGAATTTTTGGCCCGCGAAAAGCGCTAATGGGCGCGAAAACTCAGATTCGTCTTCGGTTCATGCAAGTCTGGGATTGGTTTGATGATAGTTAAGATCGCCATCCACCATTTCGCGCACTAGATCTTTAAAAGAACAAGAATAGCTCCAACCCAGTTTTTCTTTGGCCTTTGAGCAGTCACCCAACAACAGGCTGACCTCGGCAGGTCGATAGAGGTGAGGATCCACTTTCACGTATTTTTTGTAATCCAGTCCCAGATAACCGAAGGCAACCTCTAAAAATTCTAGCACCGAATGTGTTTCCCCGCTGGCAACCACGTAGTCGTCAGGCTCGTCCTGCTGCAGGATCGACCACATGGCTCGTACATATTCGCGCGCATGGCCCCAATCGCGGCAGGCATCCAGATTGCCCAGCCTGAGTTCACTCGCCTGCCCCAGCCTGATGCGGGCGGCGTGCGAGGTAATCTTGCGACTCACAAACTCAAAGCCGCGCCTAGGGCTTTCGTGGTTGAAGAGGATTCCGCTGGAGGCGTGCAGAGAATAAGCTTCGCGGTAATTGCGGGTCAGGTCGAAGCCGGCAACTTTCGATATACCATAGGCTGAGCGGGGATGAAAGGGAGTTCGCTCGTTTTGAGGACTGGTGGGGGCGCGGCCAAACATTTCGCTCGAAGCGGCAAAATAAAAACGCGCCTTGGGCACCACCTCGCGGCAAGCGGCCAGCACATAATGCGTCCCGTTGATGTTGACAGTGAGTGTGGAGAACTCGTCCTCAAAGGAATAACTGACGAAACTCTGCGCAGCGAGATGGTAGATTTCATCGGGCTTCACCTTCATCATCACTTGAAAGATGCTTGGATAGCTCTCCAGGGAAGCGGGATGAACCTCGATCTCGTTCAGTAGATGCTTGATGCGCCACAGCCTGTGCTCGGGGTCTTCAATGGCCACACGGCGGACGATGCCATGCACTTCGTAATCTTTTATAAGTAAGAGCTCTGCTAGATAAGAGCCATCTTGACCGGTGATGCCAGTGATGAGGGCCTTCTTTTTCATATCTCACAGATTAGCGCGGGTCTTCACAGATTAACACGGATTTTTTGCCTGCGAAAGACGCGAACCAAACTGCTCCTCCTCCTGGGGAGGCGGATCTTGAGGCATTTACCTGCGTCGGCGGTGGAGGCCTTGGCCGGGTTCTACAATTGTGAGGGAAGCAACAAGGAAGAACGGATTTGGGGGTTGAGCTGGCGATTTCAGGAAGAAGGGCTCCTTCATAGCTGCGTTGATCAACTGATGAGTCAAGAAAGGCGGGCCTTGGCAGAGATATTGCGGGCCGGAGGTACGGTTGGAACCCAAGGCGGAAAGATAGTTTGTCACCAATCTATGTTAGTCGGTGTGATCTCGGACACTCATGGTCTCCTGCGACCTCAAGTGTTCGACCTTTTTCGGGATGTCGAGTGCATTATCCACGCGGGAGACATTGGCAATGAAGGCATCCTGATCCAACTTCGTAGCCTAGCTCCGGTTCACGCTGTTTATGGAAACACCGACCGATTTCCACTTGTAGAAAAACTTCCGGAAAAAAAATCCTTTCAACTGGAAGGCGTACGTGTCTTCCTCACCCACATTGGAGGAAAACCCAAAAAGATGAGGTCACACTACCCAGAAGTTGGCCAATCCGATTTAGTCATTTTCGGACACACTCACCGACCACTTCAGGTGGATGAAGGGGGAGTCCTCTTTTTTAATCCAGGCTCGGCGGGTCCTCGTCGCTTTTTATTCCCCGTCACGTTGGGGAAAATTCAGATTCAGGACTCGTCAATTTCCGCGGAAATTATCGAAGTTACCAACCACTGATTGATTGCTTACCACCGGAAGAAGAGCGACGGCAGTTGCTGGGCGAGAGTGTGGACGGAGAGAAGAATTGCCAGGCCGATGATCAGAGCGTTTGAACTGACGTGAGTTTCTCTGAATTTTCGATGTTA
>JALLON010000284.1 GCA_027717925.1 Acidobacteria bacterium AH-259-G07
CCCTGAACGCCCGCAACGAGAACCCGGAAGGCATCCAGTGCCTTAACTTGCCCTTCTGACCCCATCTTGACTCTCTATTTTCTGCTCAATACACTCTACGGGGAGTGTAAACGCTCAGGAATCCTATCATGGACATCAAGAGCGCAGTAGTTCCGGTTGCAGGCCTTGGAACGCGCTTGCTTCCTGCCACCAAATCCCAGCCCAAAGAGATGCTTCCGGTCGGTAAGAAGCCCGTCGTGCAGTACGTTGTCGAGGAACTGGAGGCAAATGGTATCAAGCAGATACTGTTTGTAACGGGAAAGAGCAAGACATCGATTGAGAATCATTTCGATTTTGACCACGAGTTGACTCGCCACCTGCGCGAGACCGGGAAGGAGGAGCTGCTTCCAGAATTGGAGTATGAGCGCATGCGCCTGCAGTTCTTCTTTGCTCGGCAACGCAAGCAGAAAGGCCTGGGCGACGCCGTGATGTGTGCTCAGCATTTCACCAAGGACAGCCCATTTGTAGTAGCCCTCGGGGACAGTATTCTCGGTCTGAACGCCCCCTCCTGGGCGGTTAAGAAGTTGGTAGATATATATATGCAGAACGGGCCGGCCTGCGTGATTGCAGTGGAGGAGGTTGATCCCGAGAAGATCCCTTCCTACGGGATTGTGCAGCCTGGCGATGACCGTGAAGTCTTTCGGATTTTGGATCTCGTCGAGAAACCCTCAGTCGAGCAGGCACCCAGTAATCTGGCCATCGCGGCCCGATACGTCTTCTCACCCTCCATCTACGGGGCGATTGCCCAGACCCTGCCCGACCCTGGCGGCGAAATCCAGCTTACTGATGCGATTCGGCTTCTTCTCGAAAAAGGAGAGAAGGTGCTGGGCCTGCGATTGTCTTCCCAAGACCGGCGCTACGATATCGGCAATTTCCAGAGCTATTTTGAAGCCTTCCTAGAGTTCGCACTCAGCGATCCGGAACTGGGCAACCAACTCAGGCGCTACATCCGGGAACATCTCCGTGAAGATTGTTAGAACCGCAGCCTACGCCAGGGCAGGATTACTGGGAAACCCATCCGACGGATATTTTGGGAAAACAATCTCGACCGTTGTTCGAAATTTCTCGACCCATGTGGTGCTCTATGAGTGGCCCGAGTTGGAAATCATGTTGAGTCGACAGGATCGGTGCCGGTTTGACAGAATCGACGAACTGGTGCAGGACGTCAAACTCAACGGGCTATACGGTGGTCTGCGTTTAATCAAGGCGGCCATCAAGGTCTTTGCCGAATACTGCCGGCAGCAGGGAATTCAGTTGCCCCCGCAAAATTTTTCACTTCGCTATGATACCAGGATCCCAAGACAGGTTGGGCTGGCAGGTTCAAGCGCCATTATCACAGCGGTCTTCCGAGCCCTGATGGAATTTTACGATGTCGCGATTCCAAATGAGGAGCTGGCCAACCTGATTCTGAAAGTCGAGACAGATGAAATCGGGATCGCCGGCGGCCTCCAGGACCGTGTCTGCCAAGTCTACGAAGGCCTCGTATACATGGACTTTAACCGAGCTTTTATGGAGGCACACGGGCATGGGCTCTATGAAGCGCTAGACCCGTCGCTGCTGCCTCCGCTTTATCTGGTCTACCGGAAAGACTTGAGTCAGATTTCCGGGATTTATCACACGAACTTGCGCGCTCGCTGGGAGAAAGGTGATCCAGGACTTTCAGAGGCTGTCAACACCCTTGCGAACCTTGCGGAAAAAGGAAAGGAATGCCTTGTGCACCGGGACCATCAGCTCCTGGGCGAGCTGATGGACCGTAATTTCGATACCCGTTCAAAGCTGGTCGAACTCGATCCCGCCAATGTCGAAATGGTGCAGCGCGCCCGCCGACTGGGCGTCTGCGCCAAATATGCCGGCTCTGGAGGCGCCATTGTGGGTATTTGCGACAGCGACGAAGTCTTTGCCAGCTTAAAGGAGGAGTTCAGCAAGATCGGTTGTGTCGTCATTCGCCCGGAGGTGATTTGAGATATGGTGAGAGAATTTATTCTGTTGCTGAGGGCTTTCGGCCTGGGTCTGCTGATCGCAAACGGCGTCTCTTGCCCGCAGGGAACGATACGAAGGGCTGCTCCACGCCCTAACATCCTCTTGATCTTTCCGGACCAGATGCGTGCTCAGGACTTGGGCTGCATGGGCAACGCCGACGTTCGAACTCCAAATCTGGACCATCTGGCTTCCGAAGGTATCCTCCTGCACCGGACCTTTGCCAAGTCTCCGGTGTGCTGTCCAGCTCGAGCCACAATTCTCACAGGCAAATATGTGCACCGAAACGGAATGATCGCGAACGATCTCAGGCTGCGTGAGTCGGAGGTGACACTGGCAGAACTCCTGGCCCACCAAGGGTATCGGACCGGATTTATTGGTAAGTGGCATCTCGACGGGGGAAAACGTCTTCCAGGATACGTTCCACCGGGTCCCCGGCGGCAAGGATTCCAATTCTGGGCCGCCAACGAATGCCATCATAACCACTTTGATACCCAATATTTTCGAAACACTGGCACAGCCATCCCCATCAAGAAATTCGAGCCCGAAGCTTGGACTGATATCGCCATCGAATTCCTTCGGGAAACAGAAAATCGCCCTTTTTTCCTGATGCTTGCGATGGGACCACCGCACAACCCCTATAAGGCCCCAGAGAAGTACATGGAGATGTACGATCCCCAGGCACTGACCATGCGACCAAATTGGGTAGAGGGGGTCAATCGAGCGGGACGAGAAGAAATTGCGGCCTATTACGCTGCCATAACGGCGGTTGACGAGCAAGTCGGCCGGTTGATGCAGGCTCTCGATGAGCTTGGCCTTACCGAAGACACTATTGTCTTGTTCACGTCCGATCATGGCGATATGCTTGGCTCACATAGAGCCCGCCTGAAGCGAAAACCCTGGGAGGAATCGATTCGAGTTCCTGGAATTTTGCGCTATCCGAGAAAAGTTGAAGCTGCACAACAGCTGGAAACACTCCTCTCGCACGTTGATGTTTCACCCACCTTGCTGGGCCTGTGTGGCGTACAAGTACCGGAGGAAATGCAGGGTGTGGACTTATCGGGCCTCATTGTGGGTGAAAGCCAGCAAGAACCCGAGTCGGTATTTTTCCAGATTTTCGGGCCCTACCAGGCCGGAGGCGTTTCTGCGGGTTGGAGGGGAGTGCGCACAGATCGTTACATGTACGCCCGCTGGGAAGCGCAGCCGTGGGTCCTGTTTGATCTGGAGAAGGATCCCTTTGAGCTTCAGAATCTCATCTATGAACCCGAAGCCGCTCCAGTTCTTGAAGAAATGGAAAGCAGATTGGCGGATTGGATGCAGAGAACCGGAGACTCTTGGGAATTCAACTGGACGCATCTGGTGGAAGACAAGGGACGCCTGTACCGCTTTGAGACCTTCTATACGGTCAAAGAATACCTCACCTGGGCTGCCAAGCATCCAGAGCTTGTGCCTTAAGCCTCAAGGAAGTCGAGCAGACAGGGGAGGCCTCAGCACCGACGCAACTGATCGTCATCCTCAACTGGCTTGAAGAACGGAAGCGGCTGGTGTCTACGGGGGA
>JALLON010000285.1 GCA_027717925.1 Acidobacteria bacterium AH-259-G07
CTGCTCCTCGTCTTTCTCGGCATACGAGTCTATCCTTTTTTGTCGGCTGGTTGAGAGGCTTCCAAAGCGAGCTCGGCCGAGTTACCGGCTCGTCTCCCTCTTTCTAATATCTCCCCCACAAGATACAAAGACCCGGCCACTACCGTGGTCGCAGAAGAACTCAGGGCTTGGCAGTAGGCAGCGAAAGGATCGTCCACGCAGACCCCTGAGGGAAGCAAACTTTTCAGCTCATCAATGGTAGCCGCACGGGGGGAATTGATGCAGGTGAGATAGATTCGATCAAAGTAGGGTCTCAGGATTTCTAAAACCGCGCCCACGTCCTTGTCCCTCATCATCCCAAACACAAGTGTGCGCGGTGGTCGAGTATGCAGCGTGAGAAAGTTCACCAGCTTCTTTGCGGCGTCCAAATTATGTGCCCCGTCCAGAACCACTGTTGGGTCCTCGCCCAAGACCTGGATTCTGCCGATCCACTGAGTTCGTTCAACCCCTTTTTGGGTGCAAGTTGCAGAGACTGCAAAACCATGGTTTCGAAGGATCTCGACCGCCTGCACAGCCAGAGCCGCGCTTTCAACCTGGTGCTGTCCGTAAAGTTGGAGCTTAAATTCCGAACCATGGAAGCGAAAAGCATACTTCCCTTCCCTGGACCCTAAGTATTCAATGGAGGCGGAATCCAATTCATGAAGTGTCACTTTCTTTTTGGCTGCTTCGCTCAGGAAGACCTGTCGGACTTGAGCTCGCTGAGGAGCCATTAGTGCAGGGCGTGCTTCGTGCAAAATTCCGGCCTTTTCACGAGCAATTTCTTCTAAAGTGCCCCCCAGGAATCTTTGATGATCCAATCCGACAGAGGTTAGGATGGAAAGAACTGGATCCACCACATTGGTGCTGTCCAGGCGTCCTCCCATACCCACCTCCAGAATGGCAATCTCTACTTTCTGCTCGGAAAAATACAGGAAAGCGACGGCCGTCAAAGTCTCGAAGTAGGTAGGGTGGGAAGACAACTTTAATCGGCTGATCGTGTCGACGACGCGGGCAAAATAATGAGCGTATGTTTCGGATTTGATGGGCCGGTTATCCAGCACGAAGCGTTCCTCCACCTTGATCAGATGGGGTGAGGTGTAAAGCGCATTGCGTATCCCGCAAGCAGTGAAGATTGAATTCAGGAGGCGAGCCACTGAGCCTTTTCCATTGGTGCCCGCGATGAGAAGGGAAGGATATTTCAAATGAGGATTCCCCAACGCACCCAGTAGTGTTCGCATCGTTTCCAATCCGAATTTCATGGTCAAAACTTCATCGCCAAGCTTTTGTAGATAGGCCAGGCACTCGCTATAGTTCATGTTTCGAGTGGTGACTTTTGAGTTGTGAGTCATGTCATGAGCTATTGAGCGATTGAGCATTTGAGCTATTGAGCTACGAGCGGTAAGACGCCCAGCAGCTCAAAAGCTCGAAAGCTCAACAGCTCATAAATGAGAGTGCGTCGGCAATGAATTGGCGAAGATCATTTCGTGAGACGACGGCATCCAGCATGCCGTGTTCCAGTAGAAATTCGCTTCGTTGGAAACCATCGGGCAGTTTCTGGCGAATGGTTTGCTCGATGACTCGTGGACCGGCAAAGCCGATCAAAGCCTTTGGCTCAGCAATATTCAGGTCACCCAGCATGGCAAAACTGGCTGTGACCCCTCCCGTCGTTGGATCTGTGAGCAAGGAGATATAGGGAACACGCTTTTCGTCCAGTTGCGCCAGGGCAGCGCTAATTTTCGCCATTTGCATCAGTGAAAGAACCCCTTCCATCATACGGGCTCCCCCACTCGCCGAAACAATGATAAGGGATTTTTGGGTGTTGACGGAACGTTCGATGGCTCGAGTGATCTTTTCACCGACCACTGAACCCATACTGCCGCCGATAAAACCGTATTCCATGGCAGCGCACACCACATCGTGGCCGTGAATGGAACCTTCCGCATTCACTACCGCTTCATTGACGCCCGTCGACTTGACGGTTTGTTGAAGACGCTCCTTGTAGCTTTTCTTGTCGACAAAATGAAGCGGATCGGAAGACTTCAGGTGTCCATCAAATTCTTCATACCGGCCGTGGTCCAACAGGGATTCCAAGCGCCGGCGCGCATTGATCTTGAAGTGATGGGAACACTTGGGACAGACAAAGAGATTCCCTTCCAGTTCCTTCTTCCAAATAAAGTTGTTGCAATCCGTACACTTCGTAAAAAGTCCCTCAGTTCGGACCCGCCTTTCTTCCTCAGCCGGCGTCTGCAATGGAGGGTTTTCTCTTTTAAACCAAGGCATTATTCTGGGGCCGTGGGGTTTAAAATTTAATTTTAAAACACACGGCCCCGTTAGGCTAGCACATTTGGACATTTAGCCCCAGGTTCTTGAAAAATTGTTGCCATTCGGCACGAAAGCGCTGGCGCGAAAATCGCTGGGCGTTGGTCACAATCTCTCGAACATCAAAGTTGGTCCCCTCAAATAGTCGTACCGCTTCCAGCAGAGACTCAGCGGTGGGCTGTCGAAAGAACAGTCCTGTTTTTCCCTCGATCACTGTTTCGGTGGCTCCATCTTCTCCGTAGGCAATCACTGGACACCCACAAGCCTGAGCTTCTATGGGAACTAATCCCAACTCCTCCGGACCAGGCAAAACCAAAGCCCGGGCCCGACAATAGAGCATCCGGACATCTTCGTCGGATACCCAACCGAGAAATTGGATATTGGACCCGGCCTTGCGGGCCAACCTCCTCCTTAGCGGCCCTGTGCCTACCACCAACAGCGCCTTTCCATTTTGATTCAATGCCTGCACAGCCAGCTCAAGGCGTTTATGGGGAACCAGAGCTGAAACCACAAGGTAGAAATCTTCTCTGGGAACATCGTAAGGCTGAAAAAATTCCAGATCGATGCAGGGATAGATCACCTGGGACTCGCGGCCGTAGGCCCTCTCGATACGTTTCTGCACTGTTCGCGAGATGGTGACGAAGTAATCGACCCTTTGATTCGACTTTAAATCCCATTTTTGAAGACGCCTGGCAAATAAGTCCAGCACTCTTCCTCGCCAGGACCCGACCAGGAAAGATTGATACAATCCAGGTTCCCAAAGGTACCGCATTGGGGTGTGGCAGTAGCAGACGTGAGGGATTCCTGCCTGGTGAGGGATGCCCTTGGCCACTGCATGACTGATACTGAGAAGAACATCCTTGTCCCTCACGCTGTGGGTCTCGATTCCAAGTTGAAACCAGGGCAGCAGGTAGCGATAGTAATGTTTTATACCGGGAAGGCGGTCCAGCTTGGACACATAAATTGAGTGTTGCTTGATCACGGGGTCTACAACGTCAGGATTAAAAAATAAGGTGAAAATGGAGAGATCCTCAAAACAAAGACAGAATTCTTTTAGAACTTTTTCTGCTCCCCGCCGATTCAGCAGCCAGTCATGAGCGATGGCAATGTCCATTTACTTGGTCGCTCCCTGCGCGCCTTCAAGGCAGTATATATCATCCACTATTCGTGTTTATCCGCCTAATTCGCTGGCCACCTGAAGTATTATCTGATGTAAAATTTTT
>JALLON010000286.1 GCA_027717925.1 Acidobacteria bacterium AH-259-G07
CATCGGTGTGTGTCTGGCCCTTTTTGTCACCCAGCAGGTTCTTAACGTAGTCGTTCTGATTGGAGCGGTCATCCTGGCCGGAATCGTGGTCAACAACTCCATTGTTTTAATTGACTTTACCAATCAATTGCGACGACAGGGAAAATCGAAATTCGAAGCCATCCAGGAGGCCTGTGCAGTGCGTGTTCGACCAATCCTGATGACAACTAGTACAACGGTCCTGGCGTTGATGCCAATGGCCCTAAGTTGGGGTGAAGGAGCCGAGCTCAGAGTGCCGCTCGCCATTACGGTTATTGGAGGTCTCATTGTTTCGACGCTCTTAACACTGGTACTGGTCCCGGTTCTCTACACCCTGGTTGTTCGGGAGAAAAAGACATGAACTTATCTGAATACTCGGTCCGCAGACCGGTTACTGTTTTGATGGTCACAGTTTCCATTCTGGTACTGGGCTGCATTTCCCTGGGACGCCTGCCGCTGACGCTTCTCCCGGAATACTCCTCTTCTTCACTTTCTGTTTTTGTGAATTATCCCTCTTCTTCTCCCGAGGAAGTTGAACGGAATATCACAAGACCCCTGGAAGGGGTTTTAAGTACATTGAACAGCCTTAAAAGTATCCGATCAACTTCTTCCAGTAGCGGTAGTAGCATTCGCATAGAGTTCGAGCAGGGAACCAATATGGATCTGGTTTCCCTGGAGATTCGTGATCGACTTGACCAGGTGCGCAACCAGCTCCCTGACGACATAGAGAGGGTCTATCTTAGAAGATGGCAAACCACCGACTTCCCTGTCTTTCGCTTTTCCATTGGCTGGAGTGGAGATCGCGACAAATTGTACCAGTTCACCGAGGAAGTGCTGAGAAGACGGCTCGAACGGATCGATGGTGTAGCCAATCTGGATGTGCGGGGCCTCGACGCCAAGGAAATCATCATCGACCTGGACGAAAATCTTCTTCACGCCCACGGTATTGATGTCTTCAATCTGCGGCAGGTTTTACGCACCAATAATATCAACCTCTCTGGAGGTTACATCATTGAGGGGGGCAAAAAATACACCTTGAGAACAGTCGGGGAGTTCATGGACCTCGAGGATATTTCAAGTCTTCCTCTGCAGAGGGGCCGCTTGACCCTGGGTGATGTCGCCTCCGTTCGATATGACTTCCCACTCAAGAACAGTTTTGCTCGGCTCAATGGACAAGACGCCGTAACCATGTATGTCTACAAGGCGTCGACTGCAAATGTCGTCAGTGTGTGTCGAGCGATCCGTGAAGAGCTAGAGGCGATAGAGCGAGAGCCTGCCTACTCGGGTCAACTCACCATTCAAGTGTTTCGTGACCAGTCGGAGCAGATTCTAAAAAGCCTGAATGACTTAAAGACGGCCGGCCTCTACGGTGGCAGTCTGGCAATGGTGGTCCTTTTTCTCTTCCTTCTGAAGCTTCGAAGTACCCTGATTATTTCGCTCGCGATTCCCATGTCACTTGTTTTCACCTTTGCCTTTATGTATTTGCTTCGCGTCTTTGCCGCTTCTGAAATCACCCTGAACATCATCTCATTGATGGGGCTGATGGTGGCCATCGGGATGCTGGTCGATAACAGTGTGGTCGTTTTGGAGAACATTTTTCGATACAAACAGGACAAGGGTCTCTCGGCGCGCGAAGCCGCCCTCAGAGGGAGTCGCGAGGTTGGGGTGGCCGTTGTGGCGTCAACAGCGACGACGGTGGTTGTTTTTGCCAGTTTTATCTTCTTGCCAAACTCGTTTTCGGGTCGTTTTACGGGGGATTTCGGCACCGCTGTCGCCATTTCCCTGGTCGCTTCGTTAATAGTGGCACTCACCCTGGTTCCATTGATCGCCAGCAGGTTATTCACCGGCAAGGAACGGCCCAAGCAAAAGATCTTCGTGTGGATGACTGCAAGCTATGCTCGCTTAATGCGGGGCCTCTTACGCTGGCGGTTTGTTGCCTTGATCTTGATGGCTGCAGTGGGATACTCCTCGTACGTGTTGTTTAATTCGATTGACCGCCAATTTCTCCCCGCCGTAGCCGAACGAATGATCTCACTGAGCGTCTACATGGAACGCTCCTTTTCCATTGAGGAGACGCAGCAAATCTATGAGCGGCTTGAAAAAATCCTTCTTGACCGCAAGGAGGAGCTGGAGATCGCCAGCGTTGCCAGCCGCTACAGTAATCGCTACGCCAGTCGTGGGCATTATCGGGGTGAACTTAATATCTACCTGAGGGAAGAGGGTGAGGTCACCCCAACTTTGGAGATCCGAGATAAGATCCTTTCGATACTCCCGGATCTGCCGGGTATAGAAATCCGCCAAGGCAGAATGCGACATTACGGCGGCGGGAGCGAGATGGGTGTGGAAGTGGAACTCCGGGGCGACGATTCCGCGGTCCTGGCGATGTATGCCGAAGAGGTTAAGGCTCAGGTCGCTCAAATCTCTGGTGTAAAAGATGTGCAGACTACCCTTGAAACAGGAGACGATGAAATCCACTTGACGGTGGACCGCCGAAAGATTGAACAACTTGGTCTTTCTTCTCTTGCCGTTGCCCGTACCATCAGCTCGGCGCTCAGCACTCGGGCCGCGACCCGATTCAAAGGCAGAACGGGTGAAATCGACATCATCCTTCAGCTGAAGGGAAGCAACGAGGTCAAGTTGCAGGAGCTGCTCAATCTCAATCTGGAGAACCGACAGGGCGAACTGGTGCCCTTACATACGGTGGTCAGCTATTCATACAACAAAGGGCCCATCTCTATTCGGCGCAACGATCGCAAGGCAATTGTCAGCGTTGTAGCCGACACGGGAGAAGGTGGAACTTTCTTCATATCACAGGATATTCAAGAAGTCCTGGCCAACACTGGTCTCCCCGCTGGTTATTCCTGGCGAATGGGTCGAAACTGGCGGGATGCACGTCAGAGTGAGGAGGACAGCCTTTTTGCCGTGGTTTTGGCCATCATCTTGATGTACATCATCATGGCTGCACTATTCGAAAGCTTCCTCCACCCGCTGACCATACTTTTCACGGTACCCTTCTCGATCATTGGAGTAGCGCTGCTTTTCAATATGACCAACACCTCCCTGAGTCAAAATGCCTACCTGGGCATCCTGATTCTGTTCGGCATCGTGGTCAACAATGGAATCATCCTGGTAGACCATATCAACTTTTTGCGGCGCAGTGGACTGAGTTGTAATGAGGCAATCGTGCAGGGTGGCAAGGATCGTCTCAGACCCATCCTGATGACCGCCTGCACCTCTCTGTTCGGCTTGCTGCCTCTCACCTTGCCCTTTATATTATCGCCCGAACTGACCGGAGCCATGGGCGGAGGCCGCGGGAGGGGTCCCGGCAGTGCTGCAGGGATGTGGGCACCGGTGAGCTTGGCCGTATTCGGTGGGTTAACCACATCCACCTTTCTCACGCTGATCATCCTCCCATCCATTTATTCTTATATGGACGATGTGGACCGGGCACTTCGCTGGATCTTCAACTGGCTCTCCAATCCTCGATTGTCGGCCAAGAGAGCAACTGTCCACGCTTCGGGCGGGGGCGACCAAACAACG
>JALLON010000287.1 GCA_027717925.1 Acidobacteria bacterium AH-259-G07
AATTTTGACGATGCTTAAGGAGGAGACACTGACTTTACGGTCTTTCACGTTTAGCTTGTTCGGTCGGGTGCGAGCAAGACCTGACTGAAGTCCATCAGGTGGCAACAATATACGAAGGAGGTACAATCAATGAAAACCATAGGACGGCGGCAATTCTTGGGCGGCTCGCTTGGTGCTGCAACAATGATCGCAGCATCCTCTTCTAAGAGAGCTGTCTCACCCAATGATAAGGTTACCCTTGGAGTCATGGGAATCGGTGGACGCGGCACGCGTCTTACCGAGCGTTTGGCGGCCAGGTCGGATGTGACAATCGCCTATCTTTGCGATGTCGACGGATCGCGCTTTGAGCGTGCGGTCGAAGTTGTTGATTCGACTTCTGGAGACAATCCCAAGCTGGTAAAGGATTTCAGAAGGATCCTGGATGACCGGCAGGTTGACGCTCTCATCATCGCAACCCCTAATCAGTGGCATGCGCTGGGCACCATCATGGCCTGCCAGGCGGGAAAAGACGTCTATGTCGAAAAGCCGGCCTCCAACAATGTGTGGGAAGGGAGAAAAATGGTTGAGGCAGCTCGCAAATACGAAAGGGTCGTTCAGGTCGGAATGCAGTGCCGCAGCGCACCCTACTTTGGCAAGGCCGTCAAATACCTCCGTTCTGGAAAGCTTGGCGACATCCGCTTGGTACGTGTCTTGAACATGATCCAGGACAGGGAGAAACCCAGAGGTCCGGAACAGCACCCTCCCAAAAGCCTGGACTGGGACTTCTGGTGCGGTCCGGCCCGGAAGCGTCCTTACAGTCCCGGTCGCTGGTGGATGAACTTCTGGGACTATTCCAGCGGCAAGATCACCGATGACGCCGTTCATCAAATCGATCTGGCTCGGTCTCTCATTGATCGACCTTACCCGGAAACCGTAAGCCATGCGGGAGGTATTTTCGCCTATCACGACGGAAGGGAAATCCCCGACACGCAATTCGTGACCCACGGATACCCGGGCGGGCTGACGCTGATTCTCCAGGGCACGCTTTGGGCTCATTACATGAAAAAAACGGCTCACAGCATTCGAGATTCCAACCAATTCCCGGATTGGCAGTTCAACAGCACCAAAATAGAGGTTTTTGGCACAAACGGGATGATGATTTTTGGACGCCACGGCGGAGGATGGTTGGTCTATGACGCTGAGGGCAAATTAGCGGCATCACATTACGGACGTCAGTCGACGGATGAGCATCTGGAGAATTTCATCGAGTGTGTCCGGACTCGTAAGAAACCCAATGCCGATATTGAAGAGGGCCATCGTTCAGCTTTGCTCTGCCACCTGGGGAACATTTCCTACCGAGCAGGAAACCGCAAACTGAGATTTGATCCAAAGACCGAAACATTTGCCAACGACGAGGAAGCCAACCGGTACCTCAAGCACAAATACCGCAGTCAATGGCCTCTACCGGATGAAGTTTAGCATCCGCGGTTTTCCGCTGATTCTTTCTCTTATCTTGGCTTCCGTCGAGTTCTCCTATTCGCAGTGGGTCGACATCTCCAATGTGGAGACCAAGCTGGAGAGAACGGAAATGGGCGGCCCGCGGATGGTGATCACCTATGATTTAAACGATCCTGACATTTCACCCAATTCACCCGCCTATATATTCATCCGCTACAGCACGGACTCCGGTGCTCTGTGGAAACCCCTGCCCGTTAGCTCTGTCAGAGGCGAGGGGCACGGTCTGGTGGAGAGCCCGGGCAAGAAGAGAAATATATGGTGGGGAATCCGTGAAACAGGTGGTTTGGCCTCGGATCGTATAAAGGTTCGTGTGCGTGGAATTAAGATGGTTCGCGTCCCGAAAGGACGATTCCTCATGAAAAGTTTACCGGGTGGGGGTTACGACGAGACCAGGCGCGAGCAGCGCGTCTCAAGCCTTCGCCTGTTCTACCTGGCTAAGCATGAGACCACCGTGTCAATGTACGTCGATTACTTGAATGAGGTCGGCGCAGAGGGAGCGGGTTGGGATGAACGGATGTCGGATCCTCAACGGTGTGGAATCGTTCGAGCCGGTGAATCGCCGAACTACACCTACGCTGCAGGACCAGGAAGAGAGAACTACCCGGTGACGGTCGTGTCCTGGTACGATGCCCTGGCGTTTTTGCAGTGGTGTGGTTTGACACTGCCCACGGAGGCGCAGTGGGAAAAGGCCTATCGCGGTGGGCTTTACCTGGATGGCGATGAAATCGCAAAGCGGCCCAATCCTTTCCCGGAACGAACTTATCCTTGGGGAAATGAGGAACCTAACGCGGGGGACATTCACCGGTGTAATCACAATTCCGATGAGGACGGATTCCCCTATGTGGCGCCCGTGTGCAGTTTCGAAGAATTCAAGAGTCCTTATGGCGCTTGCGATATGGCAGGCAACGTTGGGGAATGGACACTGGATTGGTATTCCACCTCTTTTCATGCGGATTTGGACGGTTTCAGGATGATACGAGGGGGATCCTGGAGGTCCATTCCGGAGGGTGTCGATGCTGTTACGGGGGCCACTCAGTTGCCGTTAAAAGGCAGTGGCTTGGTGGGCTTCCGTGCACTTCAGCGGCTTTCAAAGGACGAAGGAGGCTTATGAGAAACATTTCTGTGGCCGCGGTTCAGTTTGAGCATGCACCGGGAGACAAGGAGGCCAATCTCAGTAAGGTCCGCGGCTTTGTAAAGGAAGCGGCCCGTCAAGGCGTGGAGATCATTTGTTTGCCGGAATGTTGTCTTTCCGGATACTGGCATCTCAGACACCTTTCACGCAGTCAGTTGGAAGCCTTGGCCGAACCGGTTTTCGGAGGTCCCTGCTGCCAGGAGATCTCGAGTCTCTCCACAGAATACAACATGACGATCGGTGCTGGGCTGATCGAACTGGCGGATGAGGGCAGTCTTTACAATACTTATCTAATCGCCATGCCCAACGGGGATTGCCAGCGTCATCGAAAAATACATGCTTTTATCAGCAAATACGTCAGTTCGGGTTCGGAGTTCACGGTCTTTGAGACTCCCCATGAGTGCCGGGTCGGGGTGCTCACTTGCTACGACAACAACATTGGCGAAAATGTGCGGATCACGGCGCTGAAAGGTGCCGAAATCTTACTGGCGCCGCATCAAACGGGAGGCTGTGGCTCTATAAATCCACACACCATGGGCAAGGTGGATCGCGCTCTTTGGGATAATCGCGAAAGGAATCCAGAAGCCATCGAGGCAGAGCTTCGGGGCCCGAAGGGAAGAGAGTGGCTGATGCGTTGGCTTCCCACCCGCGCGCATGATAATGGCCTTTTTCTCGTGTTCAGTAATGGAGTAGGGATCGACGACGACGAGATTCGCACTGGAAACGCCATGATTATTGACCCCTACGGCCGGATTCTGGCGGAGACCTGGAAGGCGGGCGATGACATGGTCATTGCCAATCTGGATGCATCGCTTCTACAGGAGAGTACCGGCAAACGGTGGATCAAGACGCGGCGCCCGGAGCTCTATAACTTATTGACGGTGCGCACGGGTTGTGAAGAGGACA
>JALLON010000288.1 GCA_027717925.1 Acidobacteria bacterium AH-259-G07
TAAGGATTTGACAGTTCGCACTCAAACGGCAGAGTTGGTGCCAATTTCGATTTATGCAACAATGCCAGGAAAACCAAACAACATCCGTTGAAAGAATAAGCAGTATGCTGTTAGGTAAGATTAGATCAAACGGTTTGACTCGCCGCCAGCTTTTCCAATGGTTAAGGACGATCTCGACGGGAGCGGTCGTTGTTGGACCTCTGTCCGCTTGTCGCGAACTGTGGGAGCGCCAGCCAGTGGTCCCCGTCGAGTCTTGGCACAAAGCCGTTTGTCGTTTCTGCGGCACGGGCTGCGGGATTCAAATCGGTGTCAGCGAAGGCCGGGTTGTAGACGTCAAGGGAGACGAATACGCCCACAACAAAGGGCGCCTTTGTATCAAGGGCCTTTTGAATCGCGACATTCTGTATACGCGAGATCGCGCGCTCTACCCGATGGTTCGTCACAATGGAGAGCTCAGACGAGCCAGTTGGGAAGAGGCAATGGGGCTAGTCGCCAAAAAATTCCGAGAGGCAATTGAGCAGTTTGGTCCTGACAGTGTCGCATTTTACGGAAGCGGTCAGCTTTTTACCCAGGAAAGCTATACTGCTAACAAACTCTTCAAAGCAGGAATTGGAACCAATAACGTGGAAGGTAATCCCCGCCTGTGTATGGCTTCGGCAGCCTCCGCCTATATCTCTGTTTTTGGTAAGGACGAGCCCATGGGATGCTACCAAGACATCGAGGCGGCGGACTGTTTCTTTATTGCCGGCTCCAATATGGCTGAATGCCACCCGGTCCTGTGGGAGCGAGTCAAGGACCGAAAAAGCAGTCGCCCTGAGACACGCATCATTGTGGTTGATCCGCGCCGGACATCGACGGCCAAACGGGCGGATTTGCACCTGGACATTCTCCCAGGTACAGATGTTGCTTTGTACAATGCCATGATCCACGAATTCATTGGAGGAGGATTCGTGGACCAGGACATGGTGGAGCATTATCTTTCTTTTAAAGAAGAGGATTCAGCGCGCGATTACAAGACCTGAAGCGACATGTCAACAGGTACGCGCCAAAGCGTGTGGCTGCAACCTGCGGTATCGCTGCCAAAGATATTAGCACGGCGGCCTTTCGATTCGCTTCTTCCAACTCCACCATGTCTTTTTGGACCATGGGATTGAATCAACAGTCTCAGGGCACTGTGGCCAATCGGCTTGTCATGGCGATGCATCTGCTAACTGGACAAATCGGTCGACCTGGAGCAACTCCGTTCTCCCTGACTGGCCAGCCCAATGCCGGTGGTGGTGTCCGAGATACAGGCGCTTTAGCCCACGCCTTACCCAATGGTCGTCTCGTGGCTAATCCCCGCGATCGACGCGAGATGGAGGAATTATGGGGCCTTCCTGAGGGACAAATCAGTGCTAAGTCCGGATACCATACTATCGCTCTCTTCGAAGCCATGGAACGGGGAGATGTGAAGTGCTGCCTGGTGATGGGCACCAACCCGGCCCAATCACTTCCCAATGCCGAGCGTTATCGCCCTGCCATGGACAAGACCTTCCTGGTGGTTGCCGATGCCTTTTATCCCACTGAGACAACACAGTTTGCCGATGTTCTCCTTCCGGCAGCTATGTGGGCCGAGAAGGAAGGGGTTTTTAGCCAATCTGAGCGCCGCTATCATCTGGTCCCGAAGGTTGTTGACTCTCCGGGAGAGGCTCGGAGCGACCTGGAGATCCTGTTGGAGTTGGCAGAAAGACTGGGTCACGAAGATTTGATCTCCTCGCGCACACCCGAAGAGGTGTGGGAGGAATGGCGAAAGATTTCGGCCCACTCCAAGTATAACTTTTCCGGCATCACGTATGAACGTCTCAAGAGAGAACGAGGGGTCCTTTGGCCTTGTCCGGATAAAAGCCATCCTGGCACCTGCCGACGCTACGTTCCTGGAGAAGATCCTCTGGCACACGGGAATGCCCGATTTGACTTTTATGGCCGGCCCGATGGAAGAGCAGTTGTTTGGTTAGGACACCAGCACAATCCCAAAGAGCCAACCAGTGCTGAATTCCCACTGGTCCTTACCACGGGACGTGTTCTCGAGCATTGGCATACCATGACGATCACGGGGAAGCTCGAAGCGCTTCAAGAAATCCGTCCCAACTTTGTGCAAATACATCCGGCGGACGCCGCCCGGCTGGGCATTAGAGATGGAGCTGAAGTCATCGTTCGCAGCCGGCGGGGACAGGCTGCTTTCATCGCGCAAGTGAGCGAGACCATCCGGCCAGGTGTGGTGTTTACTACCTTTCATTCCGCCAAACACTTGATCAACAGGGTCACCAATGATGTCTACGATCCTCTCTCCAAGCAACCCGAATACAAGCTTTGTGCGGTTTCCATAAAACCTAAAGGAACTACCAATGCGAGTGCATAACGGAAGGTTGGCCAGAAGCCGCTTCAGGCTCGTCCTTTCTTTGCTGGCTTTTAACTGCGATCGCCTTCTAGGGGCAACCACCGCACAACACGGTCTGACGGCAGGTGAATTGATGCGAGGTGTCGGCCTTTTTGCCGCGATCGCTGGAATCCTTATTCTCTTCCTAGTCGAATTTCTGTGGCGGCCTCGGCTCCAGCCGAGCACCTATCGATGGCTGCTTTTTGTCGGGCTTTTGCTCCTTCCGATCACCATTCTCCTCGGCGTGACGACCACACTGTTTGAGGAAACAAAGACAGTTGGCTCCTGTGCGTCTTGTCATGTGATGGACCCCTTTGTCAACGATATGATGGATCCTGAAAGCCCAACATTGGCAGCCGAGCATTTTAGGAACAAGTGGATCTCCGATCATCAGTGTTATGCTTGTCACACTACCTATGGGGTCCATGGGACCCTAGCTGCCAAGCGCGACGGTTTTCGGCACTGGTGGCTCTATGTGACAGGAACCTGGAATAAGCCCATTCAGTACAGTGGAAGCTATCCTAACTCGAATTGCAGGGCCTGTCATGAAGGCACGGTGAAATTCGAGGAAGTGAAAAGCCATCAGGCCCTATGGTTGGATCTCGAGACGGATCGGCTGAGCTGCTTTAGCTGTCACGGTCCACCTCACCCAGGACCCAAGGAGCAAGAGGTGTCTGCAGGAAACCAATGAGTCGGATAAGCAGTTTTGAGGATCGTTGGGGCCTGCTTAGAACATCTGTCATTTCCACCCTCCTCGGTATGTTCTGCATCCTTGTGTTTCTTTGGCGTGGTTTCGAATCATGGACGGTCGGATTAGGAATCTTTTTGGGTGTCCCCCTCTTGTTATTGGGGATCCTCCTTTACCTCACCGCCGTCATTCGCGACCTTCGGCGACGCGGTGCCTTGTAGCAATGGTAGAGCGAGGAGAGAGAATCTGGGTGAAACTACTCCATGTGGGGCAAATCACCACCCGTAGGGACACTCGCCTTTTCATCAGAATGCCAAATGTAAGTTGAATTTCACGCCGCTTGGCTTCCATTCTACCTCTGTATCCACGTGTTTTGTATCGATGTCAAAGTTAACGTTCTTGCCGTAGACATGTAG
>JALLON010000289.1 GCA_027717925.1 Acidobacteria bacterium AH-259-G07
ATTCTGAATTCCCGCCTTCGCTCTTTTCCTCCGCCCTTGACCCACCTCCGTTATAATGACCGCGATGGAGCGCTACTTTGTCTGCTATTACCACGAAATTATTCTCAAGAGGAATAATCGTGATTTTTTTGAGAAGCGTCTTTGGAAGAACGTTGAAAGAGCCCTGAGCGGTCTGCCCTATCGTTCCATCCGGCGAATTTCAGGACGACTCTTGCTTGAACTCAGTCCTGACTCACCAGTGGAGGAAATCGGTGCTCGCTTACAGAAGGTATTTGGATTAGTCTTTTGCTGCCCGGCGTGGTTGTCCAACCAAGATATGAAAAGACTGCAGGAAGACCTGTGGGAACTTGTCCGCCGACAGGAGTTTAGGACCTTCAAGATTCACGCCCGACGGGCAAACAAGAAGTACCCATTCACCTCCCCGAAGATGAATGAGCTGCTGGGAGATGTTATTCGTAAAAGGTCAAAAGGAACCGTTCGCTTGGACCATCCGGATTTGACCTGTTATGTCGACATCGTCGAAAAATATGCCTTCCTGTATTTTCGCAAGTTGACAGGAGCAAAGGGTCTACCGGTCTCCTCGTCCGGCAAGGTTGTGGTATTGCTTTCTGGAGGCATTGATTCACCGGTGGCCGCTTACAAAGTGATGAAGCGGGGTTGCCGTGTGATCTTTGTTCACTTTCACAGTCTTCCCTACACTACGCCCGAGTCCTTAGAGAAGGTGCGCCGGCTGGTTTCGATCCTCAACCAATATCAATATCATTCGAAGATCTATATGGTGCCTTTTGCCCACTCACAGAAACAGATTGTGGCTTTCACCCCGGTGCAGACTCGAGTCATCTTGTATCGTCGTCTAATGATGCGCTTGTCTGAGAAGATCGCTCGACGGGAGCGTGCTCATGCCCTTGTCACGGGGGAGAGTATCGGGCAAGTTGCTTCTCAAACCCTGCCAAACTTGCGCGCGATTTCGGACGTTTGCGAACTGCCCATATTGCGGCCTTTGATCGGGGATGATAAGGAAGAAATCATCGCGGTCGCCCGTCGCATCGGGACCTTTCCTATCTCCATTTTGCCTGCTGAAGACTGCTGTTCTCTGTTCATTCCCAGACATCCTGAGACACGAGCTAAACTGGAGGGCATCAAACGAATCGAAAGTCGCTTGGATATTGATCAAATGGTACAAGACACCTTAAAGCAGTTGGAGATCGAAAAGATCGAGTTTCAGGGCGAAATGGAGTCCCAGGCAATCAGCCGATAGCATCATGGAACATTTGCTTCAAGTCCTGCTCATCCTGGTCGGAATCATTGTCGCTGCCAAGGTTGCCGGGGCCATCAGCGTGCGTTACGGTCAGCCGGCGGTTTTCGGAGAAATCGCCATCGGTTTAATTCTGGGTCCCACGGTCCTGAATGTCCTGGACTGGAATCTTTTTTCGCATACTGCTTCTCACGGCGCTGGGGCCCTTAACACCCTGCTTGGTGCTGCCGATCAATCAGACTCCCTGAATGTTTCCGCACACTCCCTCTACTTAAAGGGACTCATCCAGGACTTAGCAGAGATTGGCGTCATTCTCCTGATGTTCGTCGCCGGCATGGAAACCGACTTAGAGGGAATGAAAAAGGTGGGAAAGATTGCTTTCTGGGCCGCCATGGGAGGGATACTGCTGCCTTTTTTCGGAGGGGCCTCTGTCAGTGTTTACTTCGGATATCCCCTTTATTGGGAGGCCATTTTCGTCGGTACAATTCTGACCGCAACTTCTGTTTCGATCTCGGCCCAGACTTTAATGGAATTGCGCGTCTTACGTTCTCGGGAAGGGACAACGATTCTGGGCGCCGCGGTGATTGACGACGTTTTGGGTATCATCCTTCTAGGTGCAGTGACGGCCCTCTCCGCGGTCGGGATCGCCGAGCAGGCAGAGGCTGCGGGAATCGGGACCGTGATATTGATTATTTTGAAGATGTCGCTGTATTTCTTGGTTTTCTGGTTCGTGGGGCGACGATACCTGGAAAGATGGTGCGAGGTCATTCGCAACTTTCCCGCAAGCCAGGCCCTGCTGGCTTTCGTACTGGTCATCGCTTTCTCATATGCGTGGGCGGCAGAGTACTTTGCTCATCTGGCTGCTATCACCGGTTCCTACATGGCCGGAGTTCTCTTTGCTCAAACTCGCTTCAAGGAAGAAATTAATAGCCATATTCATCCTCTGACTTACTCGCTGTTTGTCCCCATTTTTTTCGTGAGCATTGGATTGCGGGCCAATGGCCGAGAGCTGGGGGGAGAGATCGATTTCCTGATCATCATTGTTCTCCTGGCAATTGTGACCAAGATGCTGGGTTGCTTTGTCGGTGCACGAGTGACCGGTTTTGACAACCTTGAGTCACTGCGTGTGGGGATGGGAATGGTTAGCCGTGGAGAGGTGGGACTAATCATCGCTAATGTTGGACTCGGTCGCGGCATTATTGCGCAAGACATATTCTCCGTGATGGTGATTATGGTCCTCGTGACAACAATGATCACACCCATCATGCTGCGCTACGCTTTTCCTCCGGTCCATGAGGCGTATGGTGAGGTCTTCGAATCCATCGGCCAGGTCGAGGACAAAAAGAGCGAGGATGAGGCCAGACGTGAGCGGCAAACATAAGGCAATGTGATGTATGTATTTAACTCCGAAACCGGTCCTTGGCTCTATCAGATCCTGCCTTCGTGTTTTCGTGTTTTCGTGCCGCTCGTCGGCTCCCCACGAAAGCACGACAGCACAAAAGCACGGAGGCCATACAGTACCAACGCAGGCTGTGATCGAGATGTCATCTCTTTCCGAGTTAATTACATGATCAATTAAAACAAATAGCGTGATTGTGCATCTTTTGTAGCATGGTGACAGTTCCCGGCCGAAGAACCACTCTGATTGTCTTCTCGGTGCTCACCTGGGTTTGCTTTGCCGCTCAATCCTATCCAGATGCGGAGCCGGCAGAGGACTCGGGTGGCGAAAAAATGGAGCGCGTCGTGAGGGAACTGCAAGACTACTATGCTAAAGGCAGTGTCCGGGCCAGAACTTACCAGCTCACCGAGGCCGAGCTTAATGCATATCTGTTGGCTCAGCTTCACAAACGAGATCGAAAAGAGGTGGAAAGTATTGCAGTCCGTCTCAAGGACGGCGGTTTCATCACATTTGTAGAGGTCAATATGGATGAGTTGGACTTGGAAACCGATTTCCTGACTGCAAGTCTTTTCAGAGCGCTGCTCAGCGGAAGACACACCTTGGAGCTCGAGGGGACTCTCCAGACAGAAAATGGTATGGGCACATATCGTGTGGAGCAGGCTCGTCTCGACGGTGATCCTGTTCTCGCCCCTTTGGTCAGCAGCATTTTAAGCTCATTAGGCCAGAAGCAGGATCCTCCATTTGACCCCACCCGGCCCTTCCCACTGCCCTACGGTATTCAGTCGGTCACTCTGCAATCCGGAAAGCTGACCATCAAAACAGGAGATAGAATCCAGAATCCAGAATCCAGGAGCCAGAA
>JALLON010000029.1 GCA_027717925.1 Acidobacteria bacterium AH-259-G07
TGCATGGCTTCCTCCAGGGCCTCTCGCCCAGGTCGGAGCTTCTCTTGAGGAAGAGCGGCCAAGGCCGTGTCAGGCAAATTTAGCAGGTCGAAAAAGTTCTCCGCCACCGGATTCACATAGATCAAGCCCGTCAAAAACTCACCTGAATCCCGGGTCTCATTGAGCATCCGCAAAGCGGCATTTCTATCTGTTGGATTGTAATCTCGATCTACCTTTCGCAGCCGAATGCGGGAGCCGTCGTGCATCTCGACTTCTCTTAATTCTCCTTCCTCATACACCACCGTTTCAATCGGCTCGAAATGCGGAACAAAGTCGATCTGGTGAAGGAGTTCCTCGTGCTCTTTAGCCCACCTGTAGCTCTTGGTGGAACCCTGGTGGTTATTAAAGGTAACACAGGGGCTAAGGACATCCAGCATGCTCGTTCCACTGTGACTGAGGGCTCCTTGCAGCAGAGGAACTAGTTGTTTTGGATCCCCGGCATAGGAGCGGGCGACGTAGCTGCATCCCATTTCAATGGCCAGGGTACAGCAATCGATCGGCGGTAAGTCATTGACCACCCCGGTTTTTAGTTTGGAACCGGGATCTGCAGTAGCCGAAAACTGTCCTTTCGTCAGTCCGTAAACACCGTTGTTCTCAATGATATAGATCATGGGGACGTTTCTTCTCAGAAGATGGCAGAACTGTCCCAACCCGATGGATACGGTATCCCCGTCCCCACTGACTCCGATGCAGACCAATTTCCGATTGGCCAGCACGGCTCCAGTCGCAAGGGAGGGCATACGGCCGTGAACCCCATTGAAAGCATGAGAGTTGCTGAGAAAATAGGCTGGAGTCTTGCTGGAACAGCCTATTCCGCTCATCTTAGCTACCCGATGGGGGTTTACTCCCATCTCATAAAAGGACTTCATGATCTGGCTCGATATGGCGTCGTGACCGCAACCAGAGCAAAGTGTAGAGGGTTCTCCCCGGTAGTCGATCATCGTGAGGCCAAGTCGGTTGACTCTTTTAGGTTTCGGTGCGCTTACCGGCATGATGACTCCATTTCTCCTTTCTCGCACGCCACCACCTGATCGGTGATAAATCTGGCGTCGATGGGGATTCCTTTATAGTGAAGGACTTTTCGGATCTTTCCTTGATCGTTTTCTACCTCAAGCTTGATCAGATCACCGATTTGCCCATCCCGGTTTTGTTCCACGACGTAGGCACGCTTGCAGCGACTGACAAACTCTTTCACGTCTTCGGCAAGGGGCAGCGCTCGAATTCTCAGGTAGTTGATCGCAATTCCGTACTGGTTGCGAAGCTGCTCCTGACACTCTCGCATGGCAACATCGGTTGACCCGTAAGCAATGACCCCAATTTCAACCCCATCAGTGTATTGGATGACGGATTGAGGCACGAGTTTCTTAGCCGTTTCGCACTTTTTGGCCAGGCGGTCCATAAGCTTCTCATAGTCCTCGGGCCGCTCTGAATATTCCGCCTGCTCATCGTGCCCGCTGCCACGCGTAAAATAGGCGGCCAGGGGATGATCAGTCCCCGGCAGAGTCCGGTACGGAATGCCGTCACCGTCTACGTCTTTGTAACGGGCAAACTCACCCAAGCGCTCAAGGTCTTCGGCCGAGAGCACTTTACCTCGATCAAGAGGTTTTTCGGGATAATCGAAGGGATCCGTCATCCAGGTGTTCATGCCCAGATCCAGGTCCGAAGCCACAAAAACCGGCTGTTGTAGCCGCTCCGCCAAATCGAAGGCTTGTATGGACAATTCAAAGCACTCCGTCACGCTTGCTGGAAAAAGGACAACATGCTTGGTGTCCCCGTGAGAGAGATAGTGCAGAGAGAAGATATCTCCTTGAGAAGTTCTGGTGGGCAACCCCGTACTTGGGCCGATTCGCTGGACATTAAAGATGACAACGGGAACTTCCGTGAAGTAGGCTAATCCGACAAATTCCGCCATCAAAGATATACCCGGTCCCGACGTAGCCGTCATGGCCCTGGCACCCGCCCATCCAGCACCAATGGCCATTCCCAACGCTGCCAGCTCATCTTCTGCTTGCACGATCGCAAACGTGGCCTTTCCTGTTTCGGGATCAATCCGATAACGTCCCATGTAATCAGCGAGCGCCTCACCCAGGCTGCTGGCCGGCGTGATCGGATACCAGGTCATCACGCTGACACCGGCAAACATGCTTCCCAACGCACAGGCGGAATTTCCATCTATAATCATCTTACCCTTGGTCTTGTCCATGCGCTGAACTCGGAAAGGATCTCGCTTGGTAAGGTTGTCGCGAATATATTGTGCGCCCAGGTGAGCAGCTTGAATGTTCAGATCAATGGCTTTCTGCTTTCCCTTGAACCACTTTGCAATCGCCAATTCGACTTCGGCCATTTCAATCCCGAGCAGTTCTGCCGCGCTTCCCACGTAAACAATGTTAGCGATCAGCTTCTTTAAGCGCGCATCTTGAACAACTTCACCTGCCAAGTTGGAAAACGGGATCGGGTAGTAAACCAGATCATCCCTGATCTTTGAAAGGTTTAACTTCTCATTGTAGATCACTACCCGGCCCGGTTCCAGATTCTCGACATCTTCTCGTGCCGTTTCAGGATTCATGGCAATTAAGATGTCGATCTCTTTTTTGCGTGCCACGTACCCATCCTTGGAGGCTCGAATCGTGAACCATGTCGGTAACCCAGCGATATTGGATGGGAAGAGGTTTTTTCCACTGATGGGAATCCCCATTTGGAAAATGGCCCTCATCAACACATTGTTGGAAGACTGACTTCCCGACCCATTCACAGTTGCCACTTCAATGCTGAAGTCGTTTACAATCTCACCGTCCGGTTTCTTTGGTGAGAGATCTTCTTGCGGCCGAGCTTGAACACTCACGCTTTTCTCCTCTTGCGCGCTCGAGTTCTCTATTTCTGAGCATATCAATCTTAACAAAGAGCCGCGATCCTTTTCCATGGGGAGATCAGCAGGCAGGCGCCAGAATTCAGAATCCAGAATCCAGAATGCTGAATTCAGAATCCAGAATGCTGACCCCCTGACCACCCGCCCATGATGTTGTCTGTTGCTCGTGGGTCAGCTGGTCAGCTTTTGCCTATTCGCTGCTTTCTGAATTTGCCGTCCCGCCTTCTGGATTCAGGATTCTGAATTCTGGATTCTGAATTCTAACTCCTCAGCTCACCTTCTCGGAGATCGACTTGGCCTGGGTGAACAAAAGTAGATAGTCACGACCCCCAGCTTTTGAGTCGGTACCACTCATGTTGAAACCACCGAAAGGATGCACTCCCACGAGAGCACCCGTGCATTTGCGATTGATGTACAGATTTCCCACGTGGAATTCTCTTTTGGCTTTTTCGATCTTGGATTTGTTTTGAGTGTACACAGATCCGGTCAACCCATATTCAGTCTGGTTGGCAATCCCTATTGCCTCATCGTAGTCGCGTGCCCTGATGACCGCCAAAACCGGCCCAAAGACCTCCTCCTGAGCGATTGACGCTTTGGGATCTACATCTGAGATGACGGTTGGGCGGACGAAGTATCCTTCAGAACTCCCTGCTTTTCCACCCATCAGCAACTGTCCTTCCTTCCGTCCGATTTCGATATAACGCAGAATAGAGTCTTGTGCCTTCTGATTGACAACGGCACCAAAATTCACCTCAGGACGCTCCACGTCGCCCTCCTGGATCATGGTGCGCGTTTTCTGCTGAAGCTTCTGCAAGAACTCATCACAAACGGAATCCACAACAATGGCGCGCGAGCAAGCCGAGCATTTCTGGCCCTGGTAGCCGAAGGCCGAAACCACGACAGCCGCGGCAGCCTCATCCAGATTTGATTCATCATCGACCACAATGGCATCTTTCCCACCCATCTCGGCGATGACCCTTTTGATCCACATCTGACCCGGCTGGTGCTTGGCTGCCAGTTCGTTGATTCGCAACCCTACTTGCTTGGAGCCGGTGAAGGCAATAAAACGGGTTCTGGGATGTTCCACCAGAGCGTCGCCAATTTCTTCTCCACTGCCGGTCAAGAAATTCACCACACCGGGTGGAAATCCCACCTCTTCGACGATCTGCATCAACTGCGCTGCGATTGTCGGCGAATCACTGGAAGGCTTCACGATCACAGTGTTTCCGCTAACCAGTGCTGCAAAGGTCATTCCCGAGAGAATGGCCAGAGGGAAATTCCAAGGTGGAATAATGACACCCACTCCTAAGGGAATATATTCAAGGGCGTTGTCCTCCGACTCGAGTTTGACCAGCGGCTGGGGACCTGCCAGCCGAAGCATTTCCCCAGAATAAAACTCACAGAAATCGATGGTCTCCGCCACGTCGGCATCCGCTTCCACCCAAGACTTTCCAACCTCCACCACCATCCATGCCGCCAGCTCGAGCCGGCGCTCTTTCATAATCTGAGAGACCCGCATCACGTATTCGACCCGTTTTGGGACCGGGACCCGGCTCCAATGTTGAAAGGCTTCTCCTGCAGCCGAGATGGCCCGCTCAACGAATTCGCGAGTTCCCTTGGGGAAGATCCCCACGACCTCTCCTTTGCGCGAGGGATTTAAGGACTGGAATTGGCTCTCACACCGGACTGGTTTTCCTCCGATGATGATGTTGTATTCCCTTCCCAGTTGGCTTCGCACCTTGGCGATGGCGTTTGACATTGCCTGGCGATTCTCCAAGTCTGAAAAGTCAGTCAAAGGCTGGTTTTTGAATTCACCTAGATTCATCATTCGTTCTCCGTCGTTTCAATCTTGACCAAGCTCGTCGGGAATCCGCCGGATCACATCCATAAAGGAGGAAACCGAGAAAACCGCATTTCCAATACCGGGCTTTCCGTACCCGGGTGGCGCATCAAGTTCATACTTTTCATGTGTATCTCTCCAGGCACGGAGAAGACGAACGTGATACTCGAGAGGAGCCCCTTCTGGATTGAGTTTCCCTAGAATACTCAGAGGTTCCGGGCACCACGTTGTGAAGCGAGGAGTAATGCCCTGAGACATGAAAAAGTCCAATCCTTCAGAGGTGGAAGCGACGGCCTCATCTACGGTTTCAAAACCGCAGGGCCGAGCCATTTCGATTCCGGCCACGAAATTAGGAATAACACAAGAAGGACCAAGGACTTCCGCGGCATCCAGAATGCGGCGAATCCACTCGTCACGACCGATGCAACGGTTCTTCCCCGCGCAGATAATTTCAAAGAGCCGCCGGTCCCAGACTTCATAGTTTGGATGGTAGATCTGCACACCCACATCCCTGAATCGACGCACTTCTTCCCTAGGCAAGGCCTGGACCACCACCTTTGCTATCCACCGACCCGGGAATCGCTTCTCAATCGCTTCCGGGTACTGAACATAAAAATCAATCTCACGCATTCCGTTGAGTTGGGAGGTAATGCTTCCTCCTGTCACGGTGTAAGCCTGGCTCTCGGAATCAGCATCGTTGACGACTTCCAGGGCTTCCAGGATTTCCTCAACCGTCTTGATGCCAGTGTAAGACCGCCCAGTCTTCTTCTGTTGACGATAGTTCTCATTGATATCGCAGAATTGGCACTCTTGTTGATGACCGAAGTACTGGCAAATTCTGAAGACGGTCAAATAGAGTAGATATCCCCACTCGATAGTTGGTGCAATATCCGTGATCGGTTTCCCACTGGCCAGAGTTCGTTGATAATATTCCGGAGTTTTCTCAAACTGGATCCCTGACAGCTCTTCCTCTTCCAATGTGAGGACCAAATCTGCTTGATCGGAAATATCGACCCGATAAGGAGAACGCGGATTCAATCGGACAGAAACGATGGTGCGACGAAAATTTCTCGGCCCACCGACTAGGCAGATCTCCTCGGGCGCTCGCAGGTTCTCCTGCCTTTGCATGTGAGCAATGGGGACCAAATCAAAAGAAAAGATAAAGTACGATTTGGGCTTGAAGCCGGAAGCTACGCGCAGCGCATCCTCTGAAAAGGAGATCCCCGTTCGAAGTAGATCTTCCTTAAAGATTGCCTCGGGAGGCAAATCCGAATACTTCTCTATCAACGCGTCAACGAGCTGTAATCTCTGTACCATCAACGCTACAGCCTAACACATTGGGTCAGGTAGGGGCCGTGTCTTTAAAATTTAAATTTTGAGGTCAAAATTCAAATTTTAAAGACACGGCCCCTACCTGACCTCGGGCCTCAACTTGACTCCTCTACCTCCCATCTTATAATACTTCGTCTTCTGGCTGATCCTAATACAATCACGGGAGGACTTTATGCCGGCCAAAACAAGCAAGAAGCAAAAGAGCAGACAGACTAAGAAGAAACCAGCTAAGAAGAAACCAGCTAAGAAACCAGCTAAGAAACCAGCTAAGAAGAAACCGAGTAGCAAAAAACAAGTAAGGAAGAGACCAACCGGGAAAACACGAGCTGGGAAAAAACAAGTTGGGAAAAAACGAGCTCAAAAACGGGGCAGATCTGAGAAGAAAAGATCTGCCGAGGAGGTTTACCGGCTTTACAAAGAGGCACTGGCCCTTTTACACCAGAAGAAATATAAGAAAGCCCGCAAACAACTCACTCAGGTGGTGAAAAAGTTTTCTCATGAAATCGAGGTGGTCGCCCGAGCCAAATCCTTTCTCAGAGTCTGCGACAGAAACCTTCAAGCGAAAGAAGAACCTCCACGGACAGCTGAAGAGATTTTCCATCAAGGCGTCCTTTACCATAATGCTGGGCAATACGAAAAAGCGCTGCATTGTTATTCTCGTGCTTTGAAGCTTTCGAAAAAGAAGAACGACCACATTTACTACGCCTTGTCGGCAACTGAGCTTTCCACTGGCAATATCGATAATGCGCTCAAATATCTCAAGAAGGCCATTGAAATCAAAGAGGAGAATCGGTTCTTTGCTCACAACGACCCAGATTTCGAGCTCCTCGCTACAAACCAGAAATTCCGGGAACTGATCCATCCAGAGTAAGCGAGAACAGAATGCATCCTGGGGGGAAGATGAAGAGCAATGCCTCAGTCTGCGGGGAGATGGGTGATGGCTGGAAGGCCGTTTGTATAGGAGGCAAGGATGGTGGCTAACAAGAATCAGTCGCTGCATCGAAACAAACGATATGCCCTCATTCTAGCTGCGGGTCAAAGTATCCGGTTCAAGTCTCTCAAGCCCAAAGTACTGCACCCCCTTTGCGGCAAATCTCTAATCTGCCACGTCTTGGACAAGCTCAAAGGTTTGAACATCGAGCGAACCTTCGTGGTTATCGGTCCTGATGGTGATGAGGTGAAAAGTGCACTTGGGGGATACCCTGTGAATTTTGTTTCCCAAAGCGAGCAATTGGGGACAGGCCACGCGGTAATGGCGGCCGCTCCTCAACTGAGAGATCTCAGGGGAAGCCTTCTCGTGCTCTATGCGGACACGCCGCTCATTCGAACACAGACGCTGCGGCGACTTCTGAAAACTCGAGAAAAGCATAAGGCCGATCAGGTCTTGTTAACCACTGATTATGAGAATCCCTCTGGGTACGGCAGAATCATTCGCAATGAAAAGGGCGAGGCGATGGACATCGTTGAAGAAAAGGATGCCAGCGCTGAACAAAAAGCCATTCGCGAAGTCAACGCCGGCCTTAACTGCTTTAGGATTCCCTCGCTGCTGGAGGCTCTATCACAATTGTCCCCAGCAAACGCTGCCCAAGAGTACTACCTAACAGACATACTTCGCATCCTGCGAAACGGCGGAAAGAAAGTCGTAACCATCTCGACTGACCTCCCCAATGAAGCACGGGGAGTTAACAACCGAGAGGAACTCTCACTGGTTGAGATCAATTTGAGGGCTCAGATTGCTCGAAGATGGATGCTTGAAGGAGTAACCATTCTGAATCCTTCCTCCGTTTACATCGACGAATCTGTCGAACTCTCTCCAGATGCGATCATTTATCCCGGTGTTCTTCTGGAAGGAAAAACCAAAGTCGGCGCCGGCTGCGTGATCCACAGCTTCTGCCACCTGAAAGACACCGTTCTCGACCAAGAAGTCATGGTTGACCAGTGCTCTGTGATACGCAACAGCAGCATTGGAAAAAACACCCGGGTAGGCCCTTTTGCTCATTTGCGAGATAACACCGTTATCGGGCCTGAAGCCCGCATCGGAAGCTTCGTGGAGGTCAAGAAGTCGCGAATTGGAAAAAGGACCACAGCTGCCCACCTGAGCTACCTGGGAGACGCTGAAATTGGAAGTCAAGTCAATGTGGGCGCCGGCACGATCACCTGCAACTATGACGGCATCCGGAAGCATAAAACCGTAATCGAGGACCAGGTTTTTATTGGCAGCGACAGCCAGTTGGTCGCTCCGGTCACGCTCCACCAGGGCTCCTATGTGGCGGCCGGTTCCTCAATTACGGAAGATGTACCTGAGTACGCCCTAGGAATCGCCCGTGCCAGACAGATCAACAAGGAAGGATGGACGAGGCGAAGGGCTGGAGAACAAAAGAAAAAAGAAAAAAGAAAAAAGAAAGAACAGCAAGAGAGCTGACCACAGAATCCAGAATCCAGAAGTCAGAATTCAGAATCCAGAATAACTAACTTGAATTTCATCGCCTGTCCCAATTGTTCCCCACGTCGAATGGGATGAGGAGGAAAAAAACTTCATCTTTCGACCAAACAATCTTCTCCTGTGTGTTCATATTCTGGATTCTGGATTCTGACTTCTGGATTCTGGTCTGTGGTCAGTGCTGTGCGGCTGGTTGCCTCTCAAGCGCATGGTATTCCTGCAAACTTTTGACGCTGATCTCTTCTCGCTGCAGCGCGCGGATTGCATTGACAGCGGCAGCAGCGGCTGAAAGGGTGGTTATACAGGGTGTACCGTACTGCGTACAAGCCCTACGAATGGCTTTTTCATCAAAAAAGGACTCCCGTCCTAAAGGAGTATTGACCACCAAATCGATTCTTTTGCTTTTAATGAGATCAACGACATTTGGACGACCTTCGTTGACCTTGTAAACCGTTTCTGTTTCAAGGTCTGATTCACGCAACACTTTGGCCGTTCCGCGGGTAGCCACAATCTGAAAGCCAAGTTCCTGGAAATCTCTGGTGATATTGGAAATGAAACGTTTGTCCCTCTGGTTCACACTGATAAAAACGACGCCTCCTTGCGGGAGATGCACGCCGGCGCTGATCTGAGCTTTGGCATAAGCGTACCCGAAGCTTTCTGAAGCGCCCATCACCTCGCCGGTCGACTTCATTTCGGGCCCCAGGATGGTGTCGACTCCTGGGAACTTATTGAAAGGAAAGACAGGAGTTTTGATAAAACAATAGCGAACTTGCAGATCCTGAGTAAGACTCAGCTCTTGGAGCTTTTGACCAATCATCAGCTGGGCGGCCACCTTCGCCAAGGGCACCCCAGTGGCTTTGCTTACAAATGGAACAGTTCGACTGGCCCGTGGATTAACCTCCAAAACGTACACTTTATCGCCAACCACGGCAAACTGGACGTTCATCAGCCCGACTACACCCAGTGTCTGTCCCAGTTTGCGCGTATATTCTCGCATGGTTTCCAGGTGTTCTTCCTGGATCACAATGGGAGGCAAGACTGAAGTACTATCGCCGGAGTGGATACCTGCCTCTTCAATGTGCTCCATGATGCCGCCAATCACGACCCTGCTTCCATCAGCCAGTGCATCAACATCGTATTCGCGGGCATCCTCGAGAAACTTGTCGATCAGAACAGGATGTTCCGGAGACACGTCCACGGCGGAACTGACGTACTTGTCGAGTGACTTTTCATCAAAAATGATGGCCATCGCCCGGCCCCCCAACACATAGGATGGTCTCACCAAAACGGGATAACCGATTTTTTGGCCGATTTCCCTGGCTTCCTCCACCGACATGGCGGTGCCGTTGTCAGGCTGGGGGATGTTGAGGTCACGCAGCAGCTGCCCGAATCTCTTGCGATCCTCCGCCAGGTCAATCGACTCGGGAGAAGTTCCAATGATGGGCACACCGGCGTCAAAAAGCTTCAAGGCCAGCTTGAGAGGAGTTTGTCCACCAAACTGGACGATAACCCCATCCGGTTTTTCTTTCTCTACAATGGCCATCACATCCTCAAAACTCAGTGGCTCAAAGTAGAGTCGATCCGAGGTGTCATAGTCTGTGGACACCGTCTCCGGATTGCAGTTGATCATAATGGTCTCAAATCCCGCCTGTTTCAAAGCGAAGGCGGCGTGGCAACAGCAATAGTCAAACTCAATTCCCTGGCCGATGCGATTAGGCCCGCTTCCCAGAATAATGATCTTCCGGCGCTCGGAAGGTTCTGTCTCATCCTCTCGTTCATAAGTGGAGTAAAGGTAAGGCGTATAGGACTCAAATTCTGCTGCACAGGTGTCAACACATTTAAAGACCGGCAGGATGCCGTGCCCTTTCCGATAATTCCACAAATCCAACTCAGTCAGTGAGGGACCGAGAATCTGGGCTAGGCGAAGGTCCGAAAGACCCTCTCGCTTTGCCTGGCGTACCAACTCGGGGTCGATGGTCTCCAGATCCTCTTTGCCCAAGCTCTGGCCAAGCCTGATGATCTGGAGAATCTGGTTGAGGAACCAGCGATCGATCTTCGTCAACTCGTGAATCTCATCGAGACTGTAACCCTCCAAAAAGGCCAAGCGAATGTAAGCTAATCGCTGAGGTGTGGGCTGAATTAGATTTTCCCGAATCCGCTCTTTCGAAACTTTTTCACTGGCCAAAGTCTTTCCCGTTTCCTGAGAGCGCAAACTTTTGAGCAGGGCTTCACGGAAAGTTCGGCCGATGGCCATCACTTCCCCTACCGATTTCATCTGAGTACCCAGAATGGTGCTGGCTTCCGGAAATTTCTCGAAATTCCACTTGGGCACTTTCACCACCACGTAATCCAGAGTAGGCTCGAAACAGGCAGGGGTCTTCAGAGTGATGTCGTTAGGAATCTCGTCCAATGTATAACCGACGGCCAATTTGGCAGCGATCTTGGCAATAGGAAAACCAGTGGCTTTTGAGGCAAGTGCCGAGCTTCTGCTCACTCGCGGATTCATCTCGATAACGACCATCCTTCCCGTTTCTGGATGAACGGCGAACTGAATGTTCGCTCCACCCGTCTCCACGCCCACTTTGCGGATGATGGCAATGGCGGCATCACGCATAAGCTGGTACTCTTTGTCAGACAGAGTTTGGGCGGGGGCGACGGTAATGGAATCGCCCGTGTGCACTCCCATGGCGTCAAAATTCTCAATGGAGCAGATGATCACGACATTGTCATTCAGGTCGCGCATGACTTCGAGCTCAAATTCCTTCCAGCCGATGATCGATTCCTCGACCAGGATTTCGTGAATGGGAGAGAGCTGAAGTCCGCGGCTGGCAATTTCTTCAAACTCTTCGCTGTTGAAAGCGATTCCACCTCCAGTTCCCCCAAGAGTGTAGGAGGGACGAATCACGGCAGGAAGTCCAATCTTGTCGACAATTCCGGCAGCCTCTTTAAGGCTGTTGGCAAATCCAGATGGAGGTACTTCCAGGCTGACCTCTTCAATAGCAGTCCTGAAAAGGCGACGATCCTCGGCCACCCTGATTGCATTCAATTTAGCGCCGATCATTTCGACGCCAAATTGATCCAGAATCCCCTCTTCACACAGTTCGACCGAAACATTCAGTCCAGTCTGGCCACCCACAGTGGGTAGCAAAGCATCCGGACGCTCGCGCTTGATAATTTCCCCCACATACTCGCTGGTGAGAGGCTCAATGTAGGTCCGTGTGGCAAACTCCGGGTCTGTCATGATGGTGGCCGGATTGGAGTTGACCAGCACTACCTGAAAACCGTCGCTCAGGAGAGCTTTGCAGGCTTGAGTTCCTGAGTAATCAAACTCGCAGGCTTGACCGATGATAATCGGGCCCGATCCCACGATGAGGATTTTGTGAATGTCCGTTCGCTTAGGCATCCTTCTTAAGCTATTGAGCTATTAAGCTGTGAGTTCTAAGTTCTAAGTTCTGAGTTTTGAGTGCTGAGTTCTGGATTCTGGATTCTGGATTCTCAATCGTGGCTCCTGGCTCCTGACCCCCATCACGCATCAGCGCCTTCTTTCATTAGGCGAATGAAATCGTCAAACAAATAGAACGAATCGTGTGGTCCCGGAGAGGCTTCGGGATGGTACTGAACCGAAAAAACGGGAAGATAGCGATGCCGAAACCCTTCAAGCGTCTGGTCGTTCAGGTTCATGTGAGTGATTTGAATCTCCGTGTTCTTGAGTGAGTCAGGATCAACTGCAAAACCGTGGTTGTGGGTGGTAATCTCCACTTTACTATTGATCAGGTTTTTCACCGGTTGGTTACCTCCCCGGTGTCCAAATTTCAGTTTGTAGGTTTTCCCTCCCAAGGCCAACGCCAGCAATTGGTGTCCCAAACAGATTCCGAAGATCGGTTTTTTGCCTATCAATTTTCTGAAATTCTCCACGATGTACTGCAGCGGTTCGGGGTCCCCGGGGCCGTTGGAAAGGAAAATGCCATCCGGATCCAATGCCAGTACGTCCTCAGCACTGGTCACGGCCGGAACAACAGTGAGATCACACCCTCGGCCAGCCAAGCAGCGCAATATATTCGTCTTAATGCCAAAATCATAGGCAACGACACGGAACCGAGGATTTTCGGCAGGCCAAGTGTAGGTCTCAGTCACAGTAACGGAGCGTACATAGTCGCTTCCTTCCATAGGAGGATGCTCGTGTACTTTCCGTCCTAACGACTGCAGATCGAAATCATCCCTGGAGATAATACCGCGCATGGCTCCCCCCTCACGAATGTGGCGAACCAGGGCACGCGTATCGATCTCGGCAATACCCGGAATGGAATTTTCTCTGAGGTAGTCATCCAAGGTTTTCTCCCCTCTCCAGTTGCTAAAAATCGGGCTGCACTGGCGCACGACAAAGCCTTCCACAAAGGGCTTTCGCGACTCGTCGTCCTCTGAATTGATCCCATAGTTCCCAATCTCCGGCTGAGTCATCACCACAACTTGGCCGGCATAGGAAGGGTCGGTCAAAACCTCCTGGTAGCCTGTCATGGAAGTGTTGAAGACCACTTCCCCCAGACACTCCCCTTCCACCCCAAACCCAAGGCCTTCAAACAACGTTCCATCTTCCAGATAAAGAAGTGCTTTTTGCGTTTTCATATGACTAGAATCTAGAATCCAGAATCCAGAAGCCAGAATCCAGAAGTCAGAAGCCAGAATGCTGACCACCTGATCGCCTGACCTAATGTTGTCTCTTGCTCGTTGGTTAGCCGGTCAGCCTTTCGCTTGTCCGCAAACTTATGAGTTTTCCATCTCGCCTTCTGAATTCTAGATTCTGGATTCTGAATTCTGAATTCTGGATTCTGGATTCTGGATTCCTCAGTGAATCAATCCTAGCTGTGACAAAGGCCAGTAACGAAAGATGGCTTCACCGAAGATGTTCTCTTTTGGAACACAGCCCCAGTTTCGACTATCGTTACTGGAGCTTCGGTGGTCTCCCAGCACAAAGAAATAATTGGGAGGCACAACCTCGGGGGGATAAGATTCATAGTCGAAATATTCCGGTGGAATGTAAGTCTCCGCTAACCTTTCCCCATTGATATAAACAACTCCCGACCGGATCTCAACCGTTTCACCCGGAAGACCAATCACTCGCTTGATGAAGGACTTTGTCAGGTCCCTCGGAGGCCAGAAAACAACAATGTCTCCTCGTTCGATGTTTGAAAAATGATAGACGAATTTGTTTACAAAGATTCGGTCCTGTGCTCGGAGTTTAGGCTCCATGCTGGTACCTTCCACTTTCACCGGCTGCACAATGAAAATCACTATCAAAATCGCGGTCAGCGCCGCAAAAAAGATGTCTCTCACCCAACCTTGAAGCTCTCGAAAGAGAGACAAAGGATCCTCTGTAGTCCCTTTTTTTTCGCTGGACTCAACTGCCCGACCAGGAAATAAATCCCGCTGCACCGACATCGTGCGCTACTCCTGTCCTCTCTAAATCGGAGTTAACTCCGAAACGGATAACAGTGCTGTCGTGCTGTCGGTCGCCTGAGGAGGACGCCACGACAGCACGAAGGCAAGAAAGCGCGACAGCACGAAGTCTGTCACGCATTTCGGAGTTAAGTGTGCAACCAGCATTGTAGATAACATATTTGGAAAACCGAAAACAACCGTTTTGTCCGCTTTTATCCGCTGTTCGTACTAGGTTCGTCTTGTTACACTCCCGGGGTTTATGACTCTTGCAGCCCGAAAAAAGTTGCAATAGGCAGAAAAAGTTTGATTCATCTTTTGCAGAAATTTCCCTTGTGGACGGTCGGACTGTTGAGCCAGAATCAGCGAGGAATGATTACTGAAACCATTCAGTAATCATGAGAAGGAGTGAGCATTGGCACTGTTCATTGTAAAGGAAGTCTTTTTGACGAAGGGTGTAGGCAAGCACCAGGAAAAGCTAACCAGTTTCGAGATGGCTTTGCAAAATGCCGGTATCGCTGCTTTTAACATCGTTCGGGTTTCCAGTATCTTTCCGCCTCACTGCAAGTTAATCTCGAAAAAACAAGGATTGAAAAAGCTCAAACCGGGTCAAATCGTCTTTTGTGTCATGAGCGACGCGGCCACCGACGAGCCAAACCGCCTCATTGCGGCAGCTGTCGGTATCGCCATGCCCAAGGATGCGAACCAGTATGGCTACCTCAGTGAACATCATAGTTACGGACAAACAGAAAGGGTTGCTGGAGATTACTCTGAAGATATCGCCGCCGAGATGCTGGCGATAACCTTGGGAGTTGATTTTGACCCTTCTCAAAGTTGGGACGAGAAAAGAGAGCTCTGGAGAATCTCAGGTCAAATTGTCAGAACCAGAAACATCACCCAATCGGCGATAGGTGACAAAGACAGATTGTGGTCCACGGTTGTAGCCTCAGCCGTCTTTGTCCCCGGAGAATAGCCACCCTCAAACCTCGATAATTTCCTTTTCCTTTTGATCTGCCAACACGTCAATCTCTTTGATGTGCTCGTCGGTAATTTTCTGCACTTCCCCTAGAGCATGGTATTCCATGTCTTCGGAAATTTCTTTCTCTCTGAGTAACCTTTTGAGCTTCTCGTTGGCATCTCGACGAATGTTGCGGATGGCGGTACGGTGATCCTCGGCGACTTTTCCCACCTGTCTCGCCAAAGATTCTCGCCTTTCTTGAGTCAGTGCAGGAATCGGAATACGAATGATCCGACCGTCACTAGAAGGATTCAGGCCAAGATCGGAAACCAGGATGGCCTTTTCTATGTTATGAATCTGGGAAGTATCCCAGGGCTGAACGGTGATTAGGCTGGGTTCCGGAACATGCAGGGTAGCAAGCTGGTTGATGGGAGTTCGGCTACCATAATAGTCCACACTAACGTGGTCCAGAAGATGAACTGAGGCTCGTCCTGTGCGAATTCCCGCCAGCTCCCTGGTTAGGTCTTCCAAGGTTTTTTGCATTCGCTGCTTTGTCTCTGAAAGGATCTCTTTGATCATAGGTAGGGGCTAGCTGGCGATGATTGATCCCACATCTCGCCCCATCACCGCCTCTTTGATATTTCCTTCACGGCGCAAGTTGAAAACGATGATGGGAAGCCCATTGTCCATGCACAAGGAAATGGCGGTGGTATCCATTACCTTCAGACCTTTCTCCAATACGTGCAAATAAGTTAGCTTCTTAAAAAGCTTGGCCTTCTGGTTCTCTGACGGGTCGGAGTCGTACACCCCATCCACCTTCGTGGCCTTTAAAATCACCTCTGCTTTGATCTCCATGGCTCTCAAAGCGGCGGCTGTGTCGGTGGAAAAGTAAGGGTTACCGGTCCCTGCCGCCAAGATGACCACCCTCTTTTTTTCCAGGTGACGAATTGCTCTCCTTCGGATGAAAGGCTCTGCCACCTCAGCCATTTGGATGGCACTTAGCACCCGGGTATAAATGCCATTCTTCTCCAGAGTACCTTGCAGAGCGAGGGCGTTAATCACAGTGGCCAGCATACCCATGTAATCCCCGGTAGCTCGATCAAAACCGGCTTCGCTGACCTTGACACCACGTATGATATTTCCTCCCCCAACAACAATGGCAATTTGAACGCCGAGTTCATAGACTTCTTTGATCTCGCGGGCGATGTTCTGCATCATCGACGGGTCCGCCCGGGATTCTTGAAAACCCATGAGGGCCTCCCCGCTGAGTTTGATGAGGACTCTCTTGTATCGAGGCTTTTCGATTTCGACAGGTTCCATGACCACGGTTTGCTTTTCCCCCACCGCTCCTCCTGTCATACTACCTTTTTCCTGCAGTAAAAAGTGTGAAGGCTTCTTATTCCCCAACCTTAAAGCGAGCGAACCGTCTGGTTGAGATATTCTCTTTGAAGGTCGCAATCTTGGACTTTATCAATTCCTCAACGGTCAGCTCGGGACCCTTAATAAACGGCTGCTCGTACAGGCAGACTTCAGAATAATATTTATTGAGCTTTCCTTCAACTATTCTGTCCACAACTTTTTCAGGTTTTCCTGCAGCGAGCGCCTGCTTACGGTAGATCTCTCGTTCTTTTTCCACTTCTTCCTGGCTAACATCTTCGCGCCGGACATAGGAGGGATTTGCAGCGGCGATTTGCATGGCAATATCGCGGACCAATTCTTGAAATTCCTCAGTACGTGCGACAAAGTCCGTTTCGCAGTTCACTTCCACCAGAACTCCTAACTTTCCTCCGGCGTGGATATATTGACCGATAATCCCTTCCCGAGTTTCCCGAGCTGCTCTTTTCTCCGCAGCCGCCAGACCTCGCTCTCGAAGAATGGTGATGGCTTTCTCGAAATCGCCTTGTGCCTGGGCAAGGGCCTTTTTACATTCCATCATTCCAGCACCAGTCTGATCTCGTAGTTCTTTTACCTGTTGCGCGGTAATAGCCATGAATTTCCTCCCTGTGCGCGGTAAGATGGCGGGATTTTAAGATTTGGCCTTGACCTTCGCTGCGTCCTTTTCAGGCTCAGGCGAAGCGCCGGCACCGGCAGATGACTTTTTAGAAGCGCTCTTTTTACTGCCTTCCGACTTGGCCTGGCGCTTACTGGTCTTG
>JALLON010000290.1 GCA_027717925.1 Acidobacteria bacterium AH-259-G07
CTTTACCCAATATTGGTGAGGGTGTGGTATTAGGGCTTAACATCGACCGAGGGATGCAATGAGTGTTGTGAGGTGCACTGAGTTTGGCCAATCTCAGGGTTTCGACCGCTGGATTTAGCCACGTATTCCGTGACAAAGGCGGCCTCAACGACGGAAAGTTTTTTTCAGTGGCAGGTGGTCATTTAAAGAAACGCTCTTCCATACGTTTTCGGATGACCAACCGGGCGCGATGCACCCGATTTTTCAGCGTCGCCTTGCTCAAACGAAGAACTTGGCAAACGTGGTCCTCTGACAATTTCTCCACATCCTTTAAAATGTAGGCGATTCGATAGTCTTCCGGTAACTCGTCGATGCATTCCTCAAAGAATTCTCTCAGTTCCTGAGTTTGCAAAACCAGGTCCGGTAGGCTGCTCCAGTCACCGATGGCTTCTACGTGCTGTCCCTGCTCAAAGCGGGGAAGATAAGGTTCAATGGGGACCACCTGAGGGCGACCGCCCGTCCGAAGTTTCAGAAGGGACTCATTGCAAACAATGCGGTAAAGCCAGGTGTACAGGGAAGACTCCTCTCGGAAAGAGTCGATGGATTGGAAGACCTTCAGGAAACTTTCCTGAACCGCATCCTCAGCATCTTCGGGGTTTCTCAAAATGCGGAGGCTAACCATGTAGAGACGGCGTCCGTAAGTCTGGACCAGCTCTTCAAAGGCTGCTTTTGACCTCTGTTTAAGTCGCTCGACCAGCGTTTGTTCGACCATACCAAGGTCATGTGGACGAGGCGGCCACGTGCGAGGCGCTGCCCAGACACGCCGCTGGCCTATCCACCCTCTTTAGCAAGAAATTCAATAATACGGCGTTCGAAGTCAGGATCCAGTGGAATTGTCTGGGCCAGCCTTTCCGGTCTCGCCACCTCTCTGTAGCTGTCCACAAACCGTTTACAGTTTGCGCAGCCCTGCAAATGCCGCTCGAATTTTTTGATCTGTTCCGGTTCGAGCTGACCTTCGAGATAGGCATAAGCGAATTGCTCTATCTCTTCGCAGGTCGGCAGTCCCATCAGTTTCATGAGCCACTTCTTGAATAAACGAACCATTTCTTAAAATGCCTTTCCTTTGACTGCCGCCGCAATCAGTAGGTCCTGAAACACGATGCCAGGACTGAATGGGTAGTGCCAGACTGCTTCCGTGAATCCTATTTGGTTTGCTCCACTTTCTTCCTTTGGATGCCCCAAAAGCCGAAACGTTTTCTAAAAATCTTGATCAGTCTAGACTGTGGAACTGAATCGAGCAAGCAAAACTGCGCTTCATATCAGGGTAGTGGGACATCCAACCGTTTCTCTCTTTCGCAGAGACTTCTTCAGGACGGTTGTCATCTATATAACAGCTGAGTTGCGGGCTGCAGCATAACAACGGTTCGAATTCCTCCAGGCTAAAGTTCTTAAGAGAGGGGACCATATGGAGAAACTTAAACTTCGAGGGATGGCCAGGTCAGTGGCCGCCATAGCAAGCAGTTGGTTGTGCTGTTTGTGACCCATTTCTGGTCCATCGAAGCTTTTGCCCAGTACACTAAAAAGACGGTAGTCGCCCACAGAGGAGCCTCAGCCTATGCTCCCGAGCACACACTGGAGGCCTACCGGTTGGCGATCGAGCAAGGTGCTGACTACGTCGAAGAAGATTTACAGATCACCAAGGACGGTGTTCTGGTTTGCCTCCATGATTTGACCCTGGAGCGCACTACCAACGTCGAGGAGGTGTTTCCGCATCGCTATCGCGAAGTAGAGCGCCACGGAGTGACTGAGAAGCACTGGTTCATTTTCGATTTCACGCTGGAGGAGGTCAAACAGCTCGATGCCGGCTCCTGGTTCGACAAGAGATTTGCCGGTGCGCAGATTCCCACTTGGCAGGAGGCAATCCAGGAGATCCGTGGTAAGGCTGGTCTCTTCCCCGAAACAAAAGCACCTGAGGTCTACGGGCGCCATGGCTTTGACATGGAACGGCTGATCCTGGCTGAACTTGAGAAGAACGGCCTCCATCAGCCAGGCGCAGATCCAGACACTCCTGTCATTATTCAATCCTTCAGCGCTGAGAGCCTGCGAAAAATGGCGTTCGAATTGAAAACCCGCTTGCCTCTGCTGCTGCTGCTGGGAGAAGGCAATAAGGAGTGGGCCTCCCCCGAAGGACTTAAGAAAGTGAAGGAGTTCGCCGTGGGAATTGGTCCCGCCAAGAGCATTCTCCGGGCCAGCCCCAGGATCGTGGAATGGGCCCACAATGCTGGTCTGAACTCCCTACACTTTTCGATCGTCTGCCGTTGGAAAAGGATTTTGGAAGGTGCGCGCGGAGATGGCCTACTATCTTGACACCCTGGACGTCGATGCGCTGTTTACCGACAACCCAGATCAATTCCCCCACAAGTAGAAGACGCCAGGGCAACCCTTGCTGTCCGTTACTGACTGCAGTCGGTAATTCACATCGCCTCCAGTGGCCTTCTCCTGAGCTGGATCCTCGTGGAAATCGGTGTCTGTAGTACCGATCCGGGCCGTGCCCACACCAATTATGAGCGCCATCGCTTTACGTTGTTTCGGAGTTTCGGAACGCTCGCACTACTGCCGCTTTGTTTCTGTTGCAAGAGCGGATCAGTTCAACAACTTCAGAACTCGATCCGTGTTCAAAGTCCGACCGAAAGTGCTCGCCTTAAGGCCTTTTTCGAGACTTCGCATGTCGTAAAGCGTCAAAGAGCCCGAACAAACAAATAAATATTTAAGGAGGTTAATATGTTAAGACCACATAAAACTATAGGGATTCTAACCATGCTGGTTGGTCTCCTTATACCTTCCGCTCTCCACGCTCAGTTCGACACGGCGACAGTGCTGGGGACTGTGAGCGATGAGACGGGCGGGATCCTTCCGGGCGTCGAGGTCACCCTGACCAATGTCGACACCGGAATTTCTGCGAGCGCGCTGACGGATGACAGAGGAAACTACGAGTTTCTCAGAGTTAAGATCGGGACTTATCGAGTTAGTGCCGAATTGACAGGATTCAAAACCGCGGTCGCCGAAAACGTCGGCGTGGCGGTGAGTGCGCGTCAAAGGGTAGATCTGACTCTTTCGCTTGGAGAGATTTCCGAAGTGATCGAGGTAATAGGTGCACCAGCTCTTGTCGAAGCCGAAACCAGCGATCGCGGACAGGTTATCCAGGATCGACAAATCGTCGGTCTTCCCCTCAATGGACGTGAGTATTCGGACCTAGCCCTGCTGTCCGTCGGTGTCCGCGAATCTGAGAAAGACGAATCTCGAGAGGGATCGTTCAACGTTCACGGGCTCAGAAGCACGATGAACAGCTTCATGTTGGATGGCGTGGACAACAACTCGTATGGAACCAGCAACCAAGGCTTTTCCAACCAGGTGGTCCAGCTCCCGCCGGACGCGGTAGCCGAATTTAAGGTTCAGACCAACAACTTCAGTGCAGAATTTGGGCGTGCGGGAGGTGCCGTCATTAACGCTTCCCTCAAG
>JALLON010000291.1 GCA_027717925.1 Acidobacteria bacterium AH-259-G07
TGGAGAGTCGCTGGAATCAAGCTTTGGAGAAACTGGAGGACATTCGTCGCCAGTACGAGGACTTTCTCAAGCGTGAGGCACGGGCCACCACGGCTGAACAAAAGGCCAGAGTCCTGGCCTTAGCCCAGGACTTCCCGCGTCTTTGGAACGCACCCAGCACCCCTGCCAAAGACCGCAAACGCATGCTGCGATTACTGATCCGCGACATTACCGTGGAGAAGCAGACAGAGGCCAGGCAGGTGATCCTCCACATTCGTTGGCAAGGGGGAGCCTGTGAAGACCTCCCCCTCGAGCTACCCCAGAAGATGGCGGATCGCATCCGCTATCCTCAGCAGATCATCGAGCGCGTTCGCCAGCTGGCGCTCGAGCACTCTGATCAGCAGATCGCTCATTTACTCAACCAGGACGGCCTGCACAGCCCAAAAGGCAAGACTTTCACGGTTTCCATGGTTCGTTGGATTCGTTATCGCTACCGAATCCCGGCGCCCGATCTGAAACACTCGCATGAGCTCACCGTCAAAGATGTCGCCTCCCGCTTCGGTGTCAGCCCCGGTGTGGTTTACTATTGGATTGAGCACGAGTTGATCCCAGCGCGCCGCTTGAACCGGGGATCTCCTTATTGGATCACGCTGGATGAAAAAGCCGAAGAGAAACTCCAGGATTGGGTTCGCAACTCTTCAAAGATTCAGAAGCAGAAGGAGCAACCCTGAAACCTTACTGTAGGAGGTGCATTGTGATATCACCGTCGGGATGCCCAGAGGTCGCTCTCCTCCGTTCTCCTTCTCGATCCGGACTCGGCGTACCGGCTGCGGTCCATAGCGCTTCTCCCGCAGCTCTTCCGCCAGTTCCCGCAACCATCGTTCCCTTCCATACGTCTCGATGTCCCCGAACGTCTGGCCATCAACTCCGGCCACTCCGCCATTGGCTTTGCAGCGTCGGTAGGCGAAAGCCACAATATCCTCTCGGTACACCTTGTCATACAGCAGGTAAAAACGATAGTTCGGTTCTTCCTTCGCTTTGGCATAGAACGTCCTCTGGAGTTTCCGAACCTTTTCCGGAGTTTTCAGGCGCATGCCAATCTCCCTGCTCTTGCTCCTTTGGTCGTTCGCCTTGAACCCAGGCCCCTTCCCTCCACCGGCGTTACCCGGCTTCATCGGTACTACGAGCCTGTCCGTCACCCCACTCGGCCCGGCCTCTCCCTCGCGGGTGTCCGGTTGAGGGTCCCTCCCTCACCCAGTGGGGTTTCCCGTGTTGCCTCAGATCTCCTCTTTCATGCATGCCGTCGCCACTACCCCGACGGAATCCCCGAGCGCTTCGCTCTTCTCGCTCGGGAACCACGGCCTTCCCTGAATCTCAGTCAGGTCGGCTTCCGTATTGTCCTTTTCGAGGCCTGCTCAGCGTTCACTGCACGTTACGGCCTGCATGCTCGCCAAGTCGCCTAAAAGCGACCCTCTACACCGATGGCTTCAGCAACTTCGTTACCTCCGTTACTGCTCCGATTGCTACCGGCTGGAGCGACAGTTGCCGGGTGGGATTCGCACCCACTGAAGATCTGCGCCTTTCACGGCGCTCTGAGAAATGCGGACTAAAACTTAGCTGGTGTCAGCTACTTTCTTGATACCTCTATCCTCACTTGGGTACACTGACCAGAATGGGTGAGAAGACAAGTCGAAGGACAATTTTAAGAATGTTCGGGTACAGCGTTGTCGGCTCAGGTCTGGTTGCTGTTGGAGGTTATGGATACGCCTCTCGAATTGAGACAGAGTGGCTAAAGGTGGAACGGGTGACAATCCCACTGAAGCATCTTGGGGCCTCGCTAGACGGATTCAAGATTGTGCACATGGGTGATTTCCATCTCTATCCGAATACAAAGATTGAACTAATAGCCCGGGCGGTTAATATAGCAAATAGCCTAAAGCCTGACTTAATTACGCTTGTGGGAGATTATGTGTTGGCAACAGCCCACTCGATATTTGAGTTAGCTCCAGTTCTCGCCCGCCTCAATGCCACATATGGCGTGTTTACAATTTTGGGAAATCACGATCATTGGAGAAACGCAGAAATTGTGTGCAAGGGCTTAGAGGATTCCGGGTTACCTGTCCTAAGAAATACCGGACTCACGATAAGTACTGGGCGGGAGAGGCTTTATTTGGCAGGACTGGATGACGGGTGGGTGCGGCGCCACGACTTGTCCCAGGCACTGGAGAAGCGACCAAATGGAGTGCCGACCATACTCCTCATGCATGAGCCGGACTTTGCTGACACTTTCAGTACCGATGGCCGGATCTCCCTCCAGTTGTCAGGACACAGCCACGGTGGCCAGGTTCGATTTCCCGTCATTGGTTCTCCCTTTTTGCCCCCTTATGGTAGGAAGTATGATCAGGGTCTTTATCGCGTTCGGGACATGTGGGTATACACCACGCGAGGAATTGGAGTTACTGCACCAGTGCGCTTTAATTGTCGGCCTGAAGTTACCGAGATAACACTAACGCGATCCTAAGTACTCTGGTTCATAAATACACTAACGTCAGAACTCCTGAACCGGTCCGAGGGATGCTTACGTCTAAGCTGCATTTTAGAACAAGTTATCCGAATCAAGCAGCAGGCTTCAGTGCCTAGGCCGTGACTTCAAGATGATACCAATTTCAGAGATCAGGGATCCAGAAATGCACTGTTTGGTATCAGGAATCTTTTCTTGCCATAGATATGCAACCGTCTACAAATCAAATATTTACTGTTGTCGGGTATCGATGATAGGTGATCCCCTTCAGGACTGTAGCTGATCCCTTTGGATCAAGCAAAAATCCGGCGGCTCAGGAGTTCTGAACGTTTGCTGAGGGTCTGGGGAGGCGAGGTCGCGAAGCGAGGAGGAGTCGATGCTTCGCGAAATCAGGGCCGTCGCGCTCGCGACAAACGTTAGCGTATTTATGAACCAGAGTACTAAGGTTTCGCGAGTACTTCTTCCGTTCGCTGGTCTTTCCCTTGCTCAACCTGCCCAAGTGAACTATGAATAGCGTTAAGGGGATTGCCTTGTTGCAGTGTGAGATGATCTGCCCATCATGCTACTTGCCCGCGGGCACGAGGCGCTTGAGTTCAAACCAGTTAAGGACGACATGGATGGGTTGAGCCGTCTCTTCCACCGGTTCAATGATGAGAAATCTCTGGCCGTCTCCCGTCACACAGTATTGGTCAAGTTCAGGAACGACACTCACGGCTGTCTGGAAGAGGACCTTAGGAAGCCCGACTTCCAGCTCCGTTCCTGCCTTTATTTGAACGGCCATCAAGGTCCCGTCCAGTGCCAGATAGAAAAGCTCTTTTCCATCCCCGCGCCATTTGGGCTCACCGCCTCCACTAGTCCCAAAATAAGTGCATGAAAAAGACATGAACGGGTAAGAGCACCTGAATGGCCAGACCTGACGGGTATTCTGGAGTCATTGAAAACAACTTCAGTTCACCCAAGAGGAGGCATTTCAGGTGAAAGTAAAGCATAGCGCA
>JALLON010000292.1 GCA_027717925.1 Acidobacteria bacterium AH-259-G07
CAGCAGGTTCCCGGGGAATCAGCTGATCCTTGTACTGTAGCTGATAGAGTTTGTAGTAAATTCCCCGCTTCTTGAGGAGCTCCTGATGGGATCCCTTCTCCTGAATTTCGCCTTTGTGCAGAACAATAATGCGATCGCAGTTTTGGATCGTCGAAAGTCGGTGCGCAATGATCAAACACGTGCGATCCTTCATCAATTGATTCAGTGCATCTTGGATCAGGAGCTCGGTTTCGGTGTCGACCGAGGAGGTGGCTTCGTCCAGGACAAGGATTTTCGGATCGTGTGCCAGCGCGCGCGCAAAAGCCAGAAGCTGCCTCTGACCCACGGAGAGGCCAACCCCCCTTTCGGCCAAAGGGGTGGCGTACCCTTCCGCGAGATCTTGAACGAATCGATGAGCGTGGACTTGTCGGGCAGCCTCCTCCACTTTTTGTTTGCTAATCGGTTTTCCCCAGAGACGAACGTTCTCTTCTATGCTGCCTCTAAAGAGGAAGACGTCTTGAAGCACCACGGCAATTGACTCTCGCAGCAAACCGAGATCTAGGTCTTGAATATCAACCCCATCAATAAGGATGTCTCCCGTGTGTCCGCCGTAGAATCGACAGAGCAGATTGATGAGGGTGGATTTACCTGCCCCTGTCGCGCCAACGATGGCCACTTTTTCTCCTGGAATCACTGTCAGATCAATAGCGTTCAAGACTGGAGTGTCTTCCTTATAAGCAAAAGAAACGTTTTTGAATTCGATTTTGCCTTTTATTTCTTGCAGTCTGACGGGCTGTGCGGGGGGAATAATCTCCGGTTTAGTATCGAGAAGTCTGAAAATACGCTCCGAGCTCGCCATCGCACTCTGCAGGATGTTGAACTTTTCACTGAGGTCGCTGATGGGCTTATAGAACCGCTCTGAGTACTGGATAAAGGCCACCAATGAACCGAGGGTGAGAACCTGCCCTAGAACCTGATTTCCGCCATACCAAAGGATCAGAGCGGTGGCAAGAGCACCGATCATGCTGACGACCGGGTAAAAGACTGCATAGTAGGAAATGGATTGGAGATTGGCCCGCAGATGCTCTGAGTTCCTCTCGTCGAATTCATGAAATTTCCGTTTCTCCTCAACAAAGATCTGCACGACTGACATTCCTGTGATGTTTTCCTGCAAAAAGGCATTGATCTTAGCCACACAGCTGCGCACCCAACGATAGGAGCCGCGCACCTTGATCTTGAAGATCATGGTCGCGATGAACAGGAGCGGGATGACGGAAAAGCATACCAGGGCGAGTTTCCAGTTCAGCCAAAGCATGATAAGCACAATGCCGGCCAGAGAAAAAATATCACCGAATATGCTGACAACCCCGGCGGTGAAAAGCTCATTGAGAACGTCTACGTCGGTAGTCATTCGGGTGATCAGACGACCAATTGGATTTCGATCGAAATATGCCATGTCAAGCTTCTGGATGTGGGCGAAGATCTGCATACGAAGGTCATACATAATTCTTTGCCCAGTCCAGTTCATCAAATAGGTCTGGGCAAAGGAAACAGCGAATTGAAACAGCAGGACGAGTAAGAAAAGGAGGGCGATGTGGGCGAGACCGCCGCCGTCTCCGGTGCTGATGTATTGATCTATGGCAACTTTGGTGAGGTAAGGTGGGACCAGCTGAAGTCCAGAGACCAGCACTAGCAAAAAGATAGAAGTGGCGACAGTCCAGCGGTAAGGGTACAGATACTTGAGCAGACGCCGGGCCAGTCGGCTGTCATAAGCCTTTCCCAGGATGTCTTCTTCGTGATAATGATTCATTCCACTCCCAGTTCTTCTTTCAGCAATTGTTTCTCATAAAGGTTGGCGTAGTGTCCTTCCGCATTAAGAAGATCTTCATGCGTTCCCCGTTCGACGATCTCTCCGTTTTCCATGACGAGGATCTGATCAGCCATCTTGATGGTGGAAATCCGGTGGGAAATCAAGATGACAGTCCGATCCGAGATTTCTCTCGAAAGCCTCTTCAGAATTTTTTCTTCAGTATGAGTATCGACACTTGAGAGGGCATCATCGAGAATGAGGATTCTCGGATTGATTAGAAGCGCTCGACTGATGGCAATGCGCTGTTTCTGCCCTCCCGATAGGGTGACGCCGCGTTCCCCCACGAAAGTCTCAAACTTACGGGGAAAGTCCTGAATGTCAGGCCAAACATTACTTATTTTCGAAGCTGCTTCGATTGACCTGAAGTCGGCATCGGGTTTTCCAAAGGCAATGTTTTCACCGATCTTTTCAGAGAAAAGAAACGTTTCTTGGGGAACATAGCCGATGCTCTTCCGCAGGCTCTGCAGAGGGATATCGTTGATGTCAATGCCGTCGATGAAGATGCTCGCTCTGGGAACACGATAGAGACGACACAGCAGGTTGACCAAGGTTGATTTTCCACTCCCCGTATTTCCTACTATGGCTAAGGTGTGTCCGGAGCGAACCTCGAAATCGATATTCTTGAGGACGGCAACTCCATTGTAAGAAAAGGTAAGATTGTTGACCTGAACGTTTCCCCTTAATTCGGAGACGGGAAGTGGACGCTCATCTCTGATTTCCGGCTGGGAATGCAAAATTTGGTTGATGCGACCCATCGAAGCCGAGCCACGCTCGAAAATGTTAATCACCCATCCCAGGGCGATTGTGGGCCAGGTGAGCATGGCCAAGTAGGCCATGAAAGCCACAAAGTCGCCGAGCGTAATGGAGCCTTCAATCACCTGATGTCCGCCGTACCACAGGAGCCCAACTAAGGAGAGTCCCAGCAGAAAAGACAGCAAAGGGCTGAACATTCCCCAGATTCTTATCAATGAAAGACTTCTGCTTAAGTAAACGTCGTTGGCCTGTTGAAAACGCAGGACGAAGGCCTTTTCTTGATTGTAGGCCTTTACCACACGAATGCCCGAGACGTTCTCCTGGGCCAAAGTGGTGATCGCTGCGAACTGTTCCTGAATCTTCTCGAATCGTTGATGGATTTGCTTGCCAAAGTACTTGACACAATAGCTCACAACCAGAAGAGGAGTTAGGGTTAAAATTGCGAGCCTTGCATCAATTCTCACCAGAATACCGATGGTTAGAAGGGCGATAAACAGGGTGTTTATGGAATACATGATCCCGGGGCCAAGCACCATTCGCACGGCACTAAGATCATTCGTCGCCCGGGACATAATGTCTCCGGTAGTGCTGCGTTGATAGAAGGTTGGGGACAGGGATTGAAGATGGGCAAACAAATCATTTCGAAGATCGTACTCGATATTTCTTGAGACACCGATCAGGATCCGTCGCATTAGAAAGCGAAACAGACCTTCGACGAGGCTAACCGCGATAATCAAAACGGAGTAATAAAGCAGAATATCGCGGCTAATTTCCACGTAGAGATGATCGATGGCGTTTCGCAGAATCCAAGGTGAGATGACTGCGGCGATATTAGTCAGCAACACCATGAGTGCGCCGATGACAATCGGTCTTTTGTACTTCCTGAGATAAGG
>JALLON010000293.1 GCA_027717925.1 Acidobacteria bacterium AH-259-G07
GCCCGGAGGTTTCTTCGAGGAAGGGATTCGGGAGATTTTCTGATGCCACTTCTTGCCGAGTACGCTGTAACTCCCGGCGTTTTGTCGCAGGACTCCTATACAAATTACGAGGTTGGAGATATTCTACTGGGCCAGCTGAAAGATGTAGTTCTCCACGAGGCCCTTGTCAGGAATCTCCACGGAGGAGAATGGCTGCAGGTCTTTAGGTCAAACGATCGTCCCTGGCATCGAAGAGGGCTCGAACTTTTGAGAAAACTTGTTAATCAGAATCGACTCCGATTCTTCCCCAAGATTATGGATCAAATCCCTTCCTCTGAACAGGAGTGGTGCTTGGAGGCTGTGGAGTCCAATAACGTCTCCCCTCTTGACGGCGTTATTACGACCTCGGAGACGTGTTCTAAGTTTAAAAGCGTGAGTTTTGTTGGTGATTCTCAAAGACTTACTAGCTACCAGTGGTGGCGAGATCAACGTAACCAACCTTCGATTCGCCTTCCTCGCACGCTGGACCAGTACTCAAGGGCTCTGGAACTGCTTCTTGAGTGTGCAAACTCAATTATGTTCATTGATGCTCACCTTGACCCCAGTCAGTATCGATATTCAGATTTCAGCCAGCTCCTTCTCGCCACGGGTTCCGGACAAATCAAACCCTTGCTCGAAATTCATCGCGTGTGCTACGAAGGATCCGGTCCGAGCAGAAGGATTGTCCCAAACGATAAGTGGGAGAATCGGTTTCGAACTTCTATGAATCGAATTCTCCAACAAGCATCGCTGTCGGTTGAGGTATTGATCTGGGATGACTTCCATGATCGACACATCATCACTAACCTAGTTGGACTTCATTTAGGGAACGGACTTGATACGACTCGTGCCAGATCTTTAACTACTTGGACCCGTCTCGCGCGTGATGACCGTGATGATATTCAGAGGGAATTTGATCCAGCCAGTGGGCGTCACACGTTAAGGCATAGATTCCGTGTGCCTTAACGAGTTGTTTCGATGTTAAATAGAGAGGACAGCTCCTCCTCGTGGCGAAGATGATCCTCAAAAGGAGTGCTTCACATTTGCAGGACTGCAACTTTTCCTGATCTGTGCCATCGGAATTTATCTCTAACCCGCCATTTCTCATACTGAAAGAAAAAAGACAGCCATTTTTGTTATAAGTGGCTTTAAATCAATAACTTAACAACCAAAGCCCACTGCAGTACCATTCGATTGAAGCTGTTAAAAATCGGATCTCAAGTGAAGGTCACCGTTCGGCGCATCCTGGTGGCCTTCGCTTCCGGATATCCCTACCAGCAGATTTTTGCCAAGGTGTACGAATACAGCACCCCAGCACCGCAGCACCAGAGCACCCCCAGGCGCCAGAGGTTTACAATTCGAAAGCGCCCCTCTATCATGATCTCCCATATGCGCTATTACATCTTGCTCTTTACGCTTCTGTTTTTCCTCACTCAACCTGCCCGGGGCGAAAACTGGCCTCAGTGGAGGGGCCCGAGCCTGAACGGTGTGAGCCGCGAGACAAACCTTCCCATTCGCTGGAGCCCAACGGAGAACATTGCCTGGAAGTTGCCCATGCCCGCTTGGAGCGGATCCACTCCCATCATTTGGGAAGATTACATCTTCCTCAATGTGGCTGACAGGGACGATCTTTACCTGTGGTGCGTCAACCGAAATCGCGGGCAGGTTCTGTGGAAGAGGCACCTGGGGGGCGGCAATAAGAAGATGCGCAAACAAAACATGTCCTCTCCCTCTCCGGTAACGGACGGAAAGAGGGTGTGGGTCATGACCGGCACCGGTGTCTTGAAATCTTTCGATTTCACCGGCAAGGAAATCTGGGCGCGCAATCTTCAGAAGGAATATGGACGTTTCGGTCTGAACTGGGGGTACGCCTCTTCTCCCTTACTCTACACGGATTCTTTGTATGTCCAGGTCCTTCACGGGATGAAGACGGACGAGCCTTCCTATGTCCTGGCCATTAACAAGAACAGTGGCCAAAATCGCTGGTGGGTGGAACGACCCACGGATGCGATGATGGAGTCGCCGGATGCCTATACCACACCAGCGATTCTGCGCCTCCACAGTAAGGTCCAAATTGTCATCAGTGGGGGAGACTATGTCACAGGTCATGATCCGAAGACGGGAAGAGAATTGTGGCGAGTAGCCGGTCTTAATCCTGAGCGCCGCCGAGCTAATCGCATCATCGCCTCTCCAACAGTGGAGGGCGAGATGATTTACGCCCCTTCGCGGGTCAGGCCGCTGCTTGCCATTCGAGCGGGGGCTGGCGGAGATGTCAGCAAATCTCATCGGGTTTGGTCCACAAACAATGGTCCTGACGTTCCCACGCCGGTGACCGACGGAAAGTACTTTTACATTGTCAGAGACAAAGGAATCATGTGGTGTCTGGATGCCAAGACGGGTGAGGAGGTCTGGGGACCTCAGCGGGTGCGCCCCGGAACCTACAGCGCTTCACCGGTGCTGGCTGACAAAAAGATCTACGTCACCAGCGAGGACGGAGTGACAACCGTTGTTGCGGCGGGGCCTGAGTTCAAGGTTCTGGGCGAAAACGATCTTAAGGGTTACACATTATCTTCTCCCGCCATCTCCAACGGCCAGATCTTTATCCGCACCGACACCCACCTGTACTGCATCGGGAACCGAACTTCTGGTGATTGATTCGGGCGCAGACACCAGAGCCAAGGTCGGTTTTCTCGCAACTGCCGCCTTTTCACTTCTAACATTGCAATTCGCTTTGCATACGGTAGCGAGTCCATCTGGCCACCTGAGCAGCGGCGACTGGCCCATGTGGGGAGGAACCCCTGACCGAAACCTCGTTTCCGAGATGAAAGGGCTGCCCACGGACTGGGATGTGAGCACCAAGAAGAGCGTCAAGTGGGTGGCTGAATTGGGTTCTCAGACTTACGCTACGCCCGTCGTAGCCGGTGGAATGGTTTTTATCGGAACCAATAACGACGCCCCGCGAAATCCGGCCCAGGGAAGCGACCGGGGCGTTCTGATGGCTTTTCAGGAGTCCGATGGTCAGTTTCTCTGGCAGGCCACTTCTGCAAAACTGCCCACTGGAAATGTCAACGACTGGGGGCATGTCGGAATCTGCTCTACGCCTCTGGTGGAAGGGGAGCGGCTTTACTATGTGACCAACCGCTGCGAAGTCGTGTGTCTGGACATCCAGGGCTTTGGCGATGATCAAAACGATGGACCTTTTCAGGAGGAAGAATTCAGGAAAAAGACAGACGCAGACATTGTCTGGAAATTCGACATGATCAAAGAACTAGGGGTTTTCCCTCACAATATGTCCAACTCCTCTCCTGTTGCCCTGGCTGATCTGATCTATGTCAGCACTTCAAACGGGCAAAGCGAGGATCACGCGAAGGTCCCGGCGCCGGAAGCTCCGGCCATCATCGCAATCAACAAGAACACCGGCAAGCTGGTTTGGTCCGATAACTCCCCGGGTGACCGAATTCTGA
>JALLON010000294.1 GCA_027717925.1 Acidobacteria bacterium AH-259-G07
TGAACTCGACCAGCAGATAACGCGTTCAGTCCCGGCTCGGCCCCACCGCCAGCCATGATGCCACCTACCCACCTCTGTTTGCGAATGGCTTCCTCAAGTATCGCAGCTGAGGTGATGCGATGGTGATACCACACGGCAAAGAGCTTTAGTTGGGGCAACTCATTTTGCAGGGAGTTGACCCAGATCGTTTCCAGGTACAGCAGATCGCCGCCAACCGGCAACAGAAGTGTGCTGCCACGGATCACCTCCGAGGCGTGCCGAATCCACATGGTGACCTGCTGATGAACCGGCCGGTCATTGTCGATGTAGGCATCGACTTGTTCAGGTCCTGCCACAAACATCCCCTGTGGGATCTGAAGACTTATGAGCCTGCCGTAGTTTTCGGGATCATGGAAGGCAATGATGAGCGAGCGCAAGTTCCTGGCACCTTCCGGAGTGAAAGGCATGAACATGGCAAATTGCAGATCACCCGGTTTACCCACATCGACACCAGCTGGAAGGTCGGCCGGATCAAGGAGAATGTTGTAGGCCTCATAAGAAAAGGTCATCTGGTCTGTGGTGCCAAATCCGCTCAAGCCCCGGCCGATGGAGCCGAGTGTTTCATCAGCATCATCCCAGAGGTCTTCAACATTGTAAAACTCAATGGGATCCCGCTGATGATATCTTTTGTAGATATCGTCAAACTGAATATGAAACCACTGCAGAGGATAGGTTAGTTGAGCCTCAACCGAGGCCGGCATTGCGGAAGCGGGTTCAAACAGGTCTGGATACACCTTCTCCCAGGTGTTGACGATCGGATCATTTGCGATCTTATAGAAGTGGACTTCTCCACTATAGGCGTCGACCGTGATCTTTACTGAGTCCTCTGCGTAGTTGATGATTCTTTCCGGAAACTTCTCCACAGCCCGCTCATCCGCCTTATCGCCTAGCACCTCCTGGAAAGAGTAAGGATATTCGCTGCTGGAGGTGAGTCCGTTGATCATCCAAAGAACCCTTTTATCCGCGATAAAGGCATAGCTATTCGTATCGAGAAAGAGAAAGGGCGCGATATTCCTGGCTCGTGAAATTGCGGTACGCCGAATATGAACCCGCGTTTTGTTTTCGTCAATGTAGCGCGAAAATAAAAACGCTGTAACATCCTTCGTATACAGTGCGAAAATCAGCCGCTTGAACCATGAGTTAACGGCAATCCCATCTTTCAGATGCTCTGGGTATATGAACTTCCTGGCGTTCCTGTTCGGTGGCGTAATCGAATTCTTTAAGATACCTGATGCCGGTAAGAACATAGTCATCTTTTGCACCCTCGCCAAAATAGATGCGAGGTTCATGTTCGAATGCAGGATGCGTTACCTGTGGGGGCACATCCTTAACCACATATTGAGGAGCTCCTACCTCATCCACTTGGTTGGCAGGGCTCATGACCAATCCCATTCCATGGGTGAACAACAGAGCAGCGCTTCCCCAGTATCTCAGCCACTCCTTGGGGCCCACAAGGGCGCGGGAGGGAAGTTCTCGAACCGCACTAACAAACATGCGCTTTTCTCCATCAACCACATAGCGAACCCCATCCACCGACATAAAGTCGTAGTAGGGACGGAGTTGCTGCTGCTGCTGATAGATTTGGAGCATGGGGCCAAAAACCATGGTCGTGTCAGAAATTTGGATGCGCTCATAATGCTGAATGTCGGGAGGCTCTTCCAGGTAAGATACCCAACTCGGCAAAAAAGGAGCGTTCTGCACTGTTTTGCTTGCCAGGAGCACCTCGGGGGACAAGGGATCATCAGGAGGTATCCATTCGTGTATCTCGATGTTTTCGAGACGGTAGCCCTTCACAGTGGCATTGATATGACGTTGGATGTACTCCTTCTGTATATACGGTTCATTTGGTGCCACAAAGACATGCTCTTTGATGACCAGACCCATATAAAATCCCAATTCCACAGCAAGAAGTACAATCCCAATCGCAACTGGAGCACGAAGTGACGGAGCGCTCACCTCGCCCCTTTCAGGGTCGTGCCCTTCAGGCGGTCGCACCAGCCAACCGTAACGTTTGTTGAGGCGGAAAAGAATAGTCCCAACCACCAAGGCCAAACCGACCTCAACAACCGCCATAAGGTAAATGTTATTCAGGTTGCAGAAAATCCCTACCAAATCCAGATATTCGGCACCCATACGAACACCCGATTCTTCATTATCCTTAAGCAGAAGCCCGTAACGGCTCAAATAGGTATGCAATGCAGTAACGGCTCCAAAAGAGCAGACAAGGACGCTTAAGTAAGGAGAAGCAAACAGGCTTAACTTGCCCCACAAACTCAATTCCCTTTTCTGAAAGATTCCTCTTGAACTCAGATCCTGGTACCGTGCTACGAGCAAAGAAACGCCACTCAATATGATCAAGATTTCCAGTGCGGTCAGAGTGATGCGCCAGGCCGGAAGCACATAAACATAGAATCCTATGTCCCTGGCGAATACCGGGTCCGTGGTTCCGAACGAAACGCCGTTAAAGGCAAGCAGAAATTGTTGATAGTTTTGAGCAAACAGCCATCCTGCCAAGGTGCCGATCCAGACAGCGAAATGAATTGCAGCCCTTTTCAAGGCAGGGCTCCCAGCGTGCCAGCGCATAGGAATGTAAAGGGCCACTGCCACGGCACTTCCATAAGCTCCAAGTAATAGAAGCTGCATCCGGATATTAGTCCAAAAGATGGTTTTATAACCGAGGCTTTGGTTGAACCAGAATTGCACAAAGTAGTGTGGCACAGCAGCCACAATAAAGATGATGTATGCCGCCCAAATCAAAAATGAAAAAGATTGCCAGAGTAACCAAGGTGCAGGGATGCCTACCTGGACTTCCGGATCTAATTCTAACGTGAGCCTCCGCTTCTTATCCGCCCGATGAATGGGTAGATCACGGGGCACTTCTTTTCCAGATGGGTTCTCACTCATGGCTTATTCGATTCTCACCTTCACAATCTTCAACGGTAAAACGCGGCACTTTCAACTAAAGAGTTAGTGCCTCTTGGGTTCTGGCCACTGATTGATGAAAAAACATTCGCCACGTTTCCAGGATACTTGGACATCGGCTGGAGCGGAGGGAGAGAACAAAAAAGAACAGACTCAAGCCATTTATCAGGATGGAATCCAGAAGGGTAACCGTCGTTCCCGCCAGGAAACCCTCTGCAAAAACTCGAAACATTAGTATGGATGCGATCTCATATACGCCAAGGCTCGCAAAAGTAAAGGGGATAACTCTTGTTATGTTGGCTACTGAGATGACAATCACAAAGTGCACGAAAGACAAATTCTTCATCAAGATGTAATCGTCCATGGGGGATGAAAAAGCTTGCTTAATGGACCAGTAGCCAACGATTTCCAATCCCAGAGCAATCACCGATAGGAGCAAAATCCCAATCATGAACATGGGCTCCTGAAGCATTTCCCCCATGGCTCTCATCATGGTTCTTCCATTAAAGGCGGCCCAGAT
>JALLON010000295.1 GCA_027717925.1 Acidobacteria bacterium AH-259-G07
CCTTGATGGCCGGTTTTTCACGAGCCTGCGGGGGTAAGAAGCCTGAATATCTGCGTCTACGATCTTCCATGCCCGGCAACCCATGCCGTCCAATTCTGGTCAACAGAGAGAAAAGGGTACCCAAGGGCATAGACAGGTGGCGAGCAATATCCTCGCGTCTGGCGCCCATGAGAAACAATGCGAAGGCAAGAATTCTCCTTACCATAGCATGGCCCAGTGTCTGGGAAGCCTTCTCGACCCTGCTCTCGGAATGAGCTTTCGAGAAGGTGAGGTGCAAAGGGCAATACAACATGTCAGGCTCCTTTCTATAACTAATACAGTATTTGAGCAAGGATAACCCGACAAACTGAGAAAATCAAGTATTTACCTGCACCACCTGCCTCCATGTGGCAGTACTGGATTATGATATACAGATATTATAATGACATGTTGAATTGCCAATTCCGAGCGCAGAAATTGTGAGACGCTGAACTAGCAAGTTTGGTTTTGATTTAGAAGACGTTGCCAAGGCAAACCTTGACAAGACGCAAAGCCGTTGGCCGACTTCGGACGATGCCGATCGCTATAAGCTGCTCGACGAAGGATTCCCAACAGACGAACAGATTCCGCGGCAATTTGAAATCAATTTTCTTGAGAAACCTGAAGGCAGTGCTGTGCGAGTAATAATCACAAAAGACGAGGATGTTGTAGGGGATCCCCTCACGGACAATGCTCGTGAGGACGACGGCTATCGCTTTCATGACGTCTTTCATCTTTCGTATGCAGCTATCCTGGGATGGTCGCCGATCATTCGGACGTTGTTAAAGGTGAAACGAAAGAGTGAGCCCACGACTGACGAAGTAGAAGACGGCGCCCGCGCTAAAATCATCGAGGAAATGATTTCGACACTTGTTTATACATACGCTAGACAACACAACTACTTGGATGGCATTCCCCGTCTGGACTATCACCTTTTGAAAACGATCCAGGCTCTTGTGGCAGACCGTGAAGTCAGAGTTCGTTCCTTGGCAGATTGGGAACAAGCAATTCTCACCGGCTATGAGGTTTGGCGAAAAGTGCGTGATAGGCATGGTGGAACGGTAAGAGTGGATCTGTTCCAGCGACGGCTTGAGTTGTTAGATTGACAATATTCCGTTTAGTTCGGCCTCACAAGAGAGGAGAAGAATATGAGCGAGACGAAGAACGTTTTCATTAGCCATGTTCATGAAGACGACGAGCTTCTTCAGAATCTGAAGAAGCTACTTGAGAAAAATGGGTACCAGATTCGAGACAGTTCAATAGACACAAACAACCCGAATGAGGCGAAGAATGAGGATTACATCAAGTCTGATATTCTGGCTCCCCGCATTCAATGGGCTGGCACAATGATCGTATTGATCTCGTCAAAGACACATACAAGCGAGTGGGTCGAATGGGAAATCGAGTATGCACAGAAAAAGGACAAACGGATCGTCGGTGTTTGGGCTCAAGGCGCACAAGAATCAGATCTCCCTCAGAACCTCGAAAAGTACGCGGACGCAGTGGTCGGTTGGCAAGCTGAGGGAGTGATGGACGCCATCAGTGGGAAGACAAACAATTGGTATGACTCCAAAGGAAATGAGCGTCCGGTCCGCACAATTGATCGCTACAACTGCTAGGTTCAGCGGCCTTCTCCAATGAAATTGTTCTCGTACATTGTCGCGCGAGACTACGGGTTCGCACCCAACCCTTTCTTTGGGGTGTGCACGATTGCCACGTGTAAGCCGACAATAAGAAGGGTTGCACAGAAAGGTAATTGGATCGTTGGAACAGGTTCAAGAGGCTATGGACTTGAGGGGCACCTTGTTTACGCTATGGAAGTAGCGGAAACGCTCGCTTACGATGAGTATTGGGAGGATCTGAGATTTCAGTTGAAGAAACCAAATCTACGTGGCAGTCTCAAACAGGCTTACGGAGACAACATCTATCATCGTAACGCGAAAACTGGGGAATGGTTGCAGGAAAACTCGCATCACAGCCTTCCTGACGGTCGACCTAATCAAGAAAACGTCCAACACGACACGCAAACAGATCGAGTACTTGTTGGCTACGAATATGTATACTGGGGAGGATCTGGCCCACTAATCCCCAAACGCTTCAGGCAGTACCAAGGATGGGATATCTGTTGTTCAGGCCCAGGCCACAAATGCAATTTTCCTACTAAACTGCTTTCTTCGTTTTTTGCATGGATGAAATCAATCGGCGGTAAGGATTATATTAGTGAGCCTAGGGAATTTTCTAGAGTGGGATGACTTAAGAATGGTTCGACCCACTCTTGATCTCGCCTAAAGGTGACTCCGAGCTAATTTTTTGCTGTTCACTTATGTCCCCCTTGTTCCTTTGTTTCAGCGGTTGTTCGCGTTCATGGAAGAGAAGAGAGGAGAGATGGCGAAAGCCGCCCAACGACGGCGTCTTATGCGGACAACTAGGAATTTATACTAATCAGCATAAACATGGCACTGTCAAGTTAACGTATGACCGTATGTGAGAGCCACCATATAGAGTGTTCAGGAGGAGTCTCAATGCCAATAACTTGGGGCTCTGTGAGTCTGTGATCCATTAACTAGACAATGCCCCTTTCATCAATGTAATCCCCATTTTTGAGCCTCTGCGCGACGACCCTCGCTTCCAAGACCTGCTGCGGCGGATGAATTTAGCGCCGTAGCACTAACGACAACAGGTGGTGACTATGTCAAAACATTTCTTTTTCATTCCTTTCACGCTGTTACTCATCCTCGCCGGGGCGCCGGGACTCGCTGCTAGCGAGCCGGTTGATGTTGAACAATACCGCACGGAAGCGGTCGAGCGATGGGAGAACGAGATTGAAAAGCTCGAAGCGAGAGATAAGGCGGAAAATCATCCCGACGACAGCATCCTTTTCATCGGGAGTTCCAGTATCCGCAGGTGGGAGGACATTGCGACGGACATGGCTCCCTACCACGCGATTCAACGGGGTTTTGGTGGATCGCGATGGTCTGATGTCGCAGTGTTTGCCGAGCGCCTCATTACCCCACATAAGTTCCGAGGGCTCGTCTTCTTCGTTGGCAACGATATCGCCGGGCGTGAGGGAGACAAGACTCCCGAGGAAGTGGCCGGACTCTTCGCTTACGTCCTCGAAAAAGTCCGCGAGCACAATCCGACCGCACCGGTATTTTATATCGCCGTGACGCCCACTCCCAGCCGCTGGAAAGCTTGGCCACAGATCAAGGCCGCGAACACGGCGGCGCGATTGGTTTGCGATAGATCGGAGAACACCTACTTCATCGGCACCGAGAGCATCTTCCTCGACGGGGCGGGCGAGCCACGTCCCGAACTCTTTGTCAAGGACCAGCTACACCAAAACCGCAACGGCTACATTCTCTGGACCGCAGCCATCAAGTCCCACCTCGATGCAGTTCTGGACGGTGCCAAACGGTAGCTACCCCGCCTATTCCCCGACGACCCTCGCTT
>JALLON010000296.1 GCA_027717925.1 Acidobacteria bacterium AH-259-G07
CCGTACAGGTCTCGCTTCGGGCATCCAGGCGCCTCCAGAGCAAACTGTCATCCCCAACCCAGTGCAATTCGGAGCGATCACCCGTCTCGGTCTTTTCAACCCACTCCGAGAGCGCTTTCCCTTCTCCCTGAGCTCCCTCAAAGACCTCTTCTTGCCGACTCTGCTCGTGGAATTTCCACAAACAAAGATAGTTTTGTCTGCCCTTCATGTAAGTCACAGCCAAATCGGGAAAGAGATATTCCCGGATGAAAGGGATATCCTTGAAAAAGAGTTGGTCCTGAAGATTCTTGGTGGCTGTTGAAACAATGACGCGCTTGTGGCTGAAGAGAGCAGGAATCAGGTAGGCGAGAGTCTTACCCGTACCAGTGCCCGCTTCCACACACAGAGGATACTGATTTTGGATGGCATCCAGGACGGCCTCCGCCATTACCCGTTGGGAGGATCGATACTCATAATTGGAAAGCTGGCGTTGCAGGATGCCGCCAGGTGCGAAGATCTCGTCGAGAGTGATTCCCTCTTTAGTGGAGCTTTTAACCGACACTGAATTCTGCTGTGGCCAGGCGCTGCGCATAAAGAGGAAAACGGTCCGTTAAAGCTTTGACTTCGTCTCTAACCTCTCGTTGAACCTCTTCGCTCTGGATGTTCTTGAGCACCCGTCCAATCAATTCCCCGATCTGGCGCATCTCTTCCTCTTTCATATTGCGAGTGGTCACGGCCGGAGTGCCCACCCGAATCCCACTAGTCACAAGAGGAGGATGGGTATCAAACGGAATGGCGTTCTTGTTGACGGTGATAGCGGCCCTTTCCAGGGCCTCTTCGGCTTGCTTTCCGGTGCTCCCTTTAGAGAAGATATCCACTAGAAAAAGATGGTTGTCCGTACCGCCTGAAACAATTCGAAAGCCTTGTTTTTGGATCGCCTCAGCCAGTGCCTTGGCATTGCTGATAATCTGTTTCTGATAAGGCTTGAACTCTACTGACATTGCCTCCTGGAAGCAGACTGCTTTGGCCGCGATAATGTGAACCAGGGGTCCGCCCTGGATTCCAGGCAAAACCATCTTGTCGAGGGCTTTTTTGTGCTCTTCTTTGCACAAGACCATTCCACCCCTCGGTCCTCTTAAGGTCTTATGGGTGGTGGTCGTCACGAAATCGGCATAGGGCACAGGACTTGGATGCAGACCAGTGGCCACCATTCCTGCAATGTGAGCGATATCTGCCATCAAATAGGCTCCAACTTTCCTGGCGATGTCCGATAGACGGTCGAAGTGGATCACACGGCTGTAAGCGCTAGCGCCACAGACAATCATTTTGGGTTTTTCCCGCTCGGCCACTTCGGCCACTGCATCGTAGTCGATGTGCTCTGTCACGCGGTCCACGCCGTAGGCCGCCACCTTGTAGAGTTTTCCCGAAAAATTCAGGGGGTGACCGTGAGTCAGGTGCCCTCCGTGAGCCAGATTCATCCCCAGGATTTTGTCTCCTGGCTCCAAAACGGCCATGTAGACGGCCATATTCGCCTGGCTTCCGGAATGGGGCTGCACGTTGGCGTGCTCGGCATGGAAAAGTTTCTTAGCACGCTCAATAGCCAGGCTCTCCACGACGTCGACGTGTTGACATCCTCCGTAGTAACGACGGCCTGGATAACCTTCGGCATATTTGTTCGTAAAAACCGAGCCCATCGCCTCCAGAACGGCCTCGCTCACGAAGTTTTCTGAAGCGATCAGCTCCAGCGTTTCCGACTGGCGTCGGGTCTCCATGAGGATGGCTTCAGCGATTTCAGGGTCGAGCTCCGCTAACGGTTTATTCATCTCTCCTCCAGCAACTTTTTGACCCTTCAAAAGCGGCGTGATCCCAGGCGATCGAGATCTCCATTAGGTACCCGTCTCTCGGTAGCTGCCAGCATGGTAGCTTACTTGACTCAATCGGGTCAAACGGATAAAAGTAGCCTCCCTATGCGCTGGTCCAAACTCTTTATTCCCACACTGAGAGAGATCCCCGCGGAGGCGGAAGCTCCGTCACATCAGCTTCTTGTGCGCTCTGGCTTCATCCGCCAATTGAGTGCAGGAATCTACTCTTACCTGCCAATGGCCCGGCGCACTTTGCTCAAGATCGAGCACATCATACGAGAGGAGATGGATCGAATCGGAGCCCAGGAATTTTATCTACCCGCCCTGCAGCCGGCCGAACTTTGGAAAGAAACGGGACGCTGGACCGCGATGGGTGAGAATATGTTTCGCCTCAAAGACCGAACCAACCGCGAAATGTGCCTGGGCATGACGCACGAGGAAGTCTTCACCGCCATCGCCCGCCACGAGATTCGTTCTTATCGGGATCTTCCCCAAATCTGGTACCAGATCCAGGTGAAGTTTCGGGACGAGCTTCGACCCAAGTCCGGTCTGCTGCGGATCCGGCAGTTTATGATGAAAGACTCCTACAGCTTCGATCTGAATCCGGAAGGATTGGATATCAGCTATCGCCTTCACGATCAAGCCTATCGTGCCATCTTTGATCGGTGCGGGCTCAGGTATGTGGTCGTCGAGGCGGAGTCCGGAGCCATGGGTGGTAGTGAGTCGCAGGAGTTCATGGTGGAAAGCGAGGCGGGTGAAGACGCGGTCGTAACCTGCAAGTGTGGCTACGCCGCCAACTTGCAGCGAGCCACTTCCCCAGTCTCTGAGGAGAAGGACGAAGAAGGTGAGTTCTCCCCTGTAGAGATCCACACCCCCGGACAAAAAACCATCCAGGAGGTTTCCGACTTCTTAAAGATTCCCAAATCGCAGCAGATGAAATCGCTGGTCTACATCGTCGAGAGCAAACCTCATTTGATTTTACTAAGAGGAGATCACCAACTTAACGAAGCCCGGCTGGCACACGCTCTAGGGACAGATATCTTCCGTCCAGCCACTGCCGAGGAAATTCGCCACGTCTTCGGCGCCGATCCAGGAAGCCTTGGACCGGTGGGGCTTGAAAGCATTCCTATTCTGGCCGACATGGCACTCAAAGGACGGCGCAATATGGTGTGCGGCGCCAACAAGGACGATTATCATCTGAAAAATGTCACTCCCGAGAAAGACTTTAACCCCAGTTATCATGATCTTCGGCAGGTGGAGCCGGGCGATGCTTGTGCGCGCTGCGGCAATCCGCTTCGTGTCACCAAGACTCTGGAGGTCGGTCACATCTTCAAGCTCGGCTACAAATACAGCAAGTCCATGGGTGCCACGGTCCTGACCCAGAAAGGAAAAGAAGTTCCCATCATTATGGGAAGTTACGGAATCGGGTTGGAGCGGATCATGGTGGCGGCGGCAGAACTTTATCATGACGATGATGGGATGGTCTGGCCTCGAAGCATCGCCCCCTTTCAAGTGGTTATTACCCTGCTGCGTCCTGACCATCATCAGCAGCGTGAGGCGGCCGAAATGTACTATCAGGAACTCACCCATCAAGGGATGGACTGCCTGCTGGATGA
>JALLON010000297.1 GCA_027717925.1 Acidobacteria bacterium AH-259-G07
CTTTCTGACCTTTCAGCTTTCTATACCAGTCTTCATGCTTGGTTGCCTTATCCTCGTCCGACCTTGTTCAGTACTCACAGAAAACTTTTAGCATCTCCGACCGGGGAGCTTTCAGCAGCTCTGTCAAAACACCTGATTCTTCAACCCGTCCCTCTGCCAAAACAATGGCAGATCGGCACATGACAGTGGCTTCCACGGGATCATGGGAGACCAGAATAATTGTAAGCTTCCGGTCTGCGGCGAGCCCTGAGATTTCGCGCAGCAACTTCGTCTTCGTAACCAAGTCCAAGCCGGAAAACGGTTCATCCAGCAGAAGGAAATTCGGCCGCATAGCAAGGGCCCGAGCCAGAGCGACACGTTGCTGTTCGCCTCCGGATATTGTACCCGGTTTGCGAAAGGCCAGTGCTTGGATACCGCACAGGCTCAGCGCCTGAGTAGCCCGTTTCCTGGCCTCATATTTTGGCAGTCGCTCACCGGAGAGGCCAAGAAGGACATTGTCGATGACCGTCAGGTTTGGCCACAGCGCCAAATCTTGAAAGACCATTCCGATGCCCCGCAAGTGAGGCGGCTTGAGGATCCTGTTTGCTTCCGAAACCACATTGCCATCCATCAAAATCTCACCCGCGGAGGGCGCTTCCAAACCGGCCAACAAGCGCAGCGTTGTCGATTTCCCGCAGCCTGAGGGACCAATAATGGCAAGGTGCTCCCCGCACATCATGCGGAAGCAGACGTCATTCAGGGCAGTTTGTGACTCATAATTCTTGCAAACATGACGAAACTCGAATTGGGCGCCTTGCATAGCTTGATGCCCTTTACAATGATTCCTGAATATTTAGGAATCGAGCCACTAGAATCAACAGTCCACCCGCAGCTGCAACATAGAGCAGGCATAAGGATGCAGCCAGTGACTCCGGGGCATTGGCCATAACGGTAAAGATGGCTAGCGGGAACGATTCCTGTCCGGGTGGATGGAGCAACAGAACCGTGCTCACATCGGCTGTCGCCAAAAGCCCTACCAAGAAGAGGGCCAGAGCTAGTGTCGGTGAGACAAACGGGAGTAGCACCTTCCGCAAGTACTTCGTCAGGGGCACGCCGTGAATCGCCCCGGCCCAGTTCCAGGAAGAAGACGTGGCTGCCCACGCTTGCAAGCCGAGCACGGCAGCGACTGGAAAGAAGCGCAAACCAAGCGCCAAACAGACCGTCAGGCGGCTCCGAAGGAGAGGATCCATCCAAGCCTCAGCCTCCCCGGCAAGCTGGACCAACCCCAGCGCAGCCAGAGCAGGGGGCAAGGAGAACAGGCCAATACAAATTCCTAAGCAAACTGTCCTGAGGCGAGTACTTCGACCCACGAAAAAGGCCAAAAGAAACCCCAGCAGAGCAGCCATCGCACCAGCTCCTAACGCATAAATCAAGGTGTTAGCCCAGGTACGCCCGACCTCTGAAAGGGACCGTTCGAACTCTGCATCGGCCTCTATTACAGGCAGACTGATGCCTGTAACAGGGAGGAGGATCCCAAATGCAACCAAAATCAAAAGAGCCACAATTGCGGCAAAGCTGCTACCGCGATGTCGGACAGGAATCTCGGCAAGCAGTTGCCGCGGCATCACTTGGGTCGCCAACCATGGAGCGGCAAAATAGGCCAGAGGGGTCGCGACCAGCAGGACGACCCCCGCTAGAATGACGCACTGTTGCCCCGCTTGGCCGAAGTCGTAAAGGGCTGAAAAGCTGGTTAAAATGTCCGAGGCGGCGGAGCGAAGTCCAAAAATCAGACCCGGTCCTGGATCGGACAGAGTCAACACACCAGCCAGACTTGCAGCAAGGAGCGCCGGCTGAGCTGCGTGGCGAAGGGCTTGGCGAAATACAACTCGCTCTCCACCAGCCAGGCGAGCGGCCTCAACCTGGGAGGCCGAAAGTCCGATAGTGACTATAAAAGCAGTCAGGAGGACGAGCGGGATTCCAGTGGCGCTAAAGACAATAATACAACCAGCAAATCCTGAAAGAACCTCCGAGGCTGTCCGACCCCAACGGGCGGCCAGTGCAGACCAACCGATAGCCCAAAGAAAGGACGGCACCAACAGGGGCAAGGCCACGAGCACCAGCACAGGTTTCTTTCCCGGAACGTGATAAAGTGCGGCTAGCACGCCTATGGGTAAACCCACTACCAGAGCTATGAACATGACGGTGAAGGCGACTACGGCACTGTTGAAAAGCGCGCTGCTAAAGGCTTCGCCTATGACAAAGGTACCGGCATCAAAAGACGTGGCCGCACGCCACAAGAGTGGCATCGATGGAAGCATCGCGATCGACAGGAGCCCTGCGACACCGAAAATCCTCCATCTACCCGGTCGCTCCAATAGCAGACAGGAGATCATCACAGGTTTTGGTTCACCCAATCCTTCAGAAAGCCCCTTGAAAGTCGTTCCAATATCTGGGCAAGCTTGATGTAATTTACCTTCATTGGGTTGAAGTCCTGGATAGACACCATCCCTTCCGGGACTGAAAGGCCTGATCGTAAAGGCATTTGGGCTGCGGCGCTTCTGGCCAGAGTCTCCTCCGTTTCGGGTCGGAGAAGGTAGTCAATGAATCGGCGACCCAACTCAGGGTTGGGCCCGCCTTTGATAAGTACTGCACAGTTGGGGATGACCAACGTCCCCATACCCCCCGCATCAGGAAAGACCATCCCCACGGGCTTTCCTTCAATGCGCGCGACGTTTGCGTCATCGGTGTCGGTAATCCCCAGCGCGAATTCGCCATTGGCCACCCGTCGGCGCACTTCACCGTTGGAAGAAAGTATCCTTCCGCCGTTTCCGGCAAATCCTTCAAAAAATGCCTTGGCTTTTTCCTCTCCCAACACAGCAAACAAGGCAGCTGCATGCATAGAGGTGGTCCCGAAAAGTGGATTGGCGATACAGGCTTGATCCCGAAAACGAGGGTCAAGCAAATCCATCACGGATTTGGGTTTCTGAGCTTCGGGAACCAGGTCCCGGTTGTAAATGAGCACACGGGCCCGTGCCGAGAAACCTGTCCAGTGCTCTTCTGGGTCCGAGAACCTTACAGGCAAACTCTCAGCCACAGGCGATTTGTACGGCGCACTGACACCCTGTAACTTCAAAATTGCCGCGCGCACCGGATCTCCACTCCAAAACACATCGGCTTGGGGACGCTTTTTTTCAGCAATTAGCCGGTTGAGTAGTCCCGTGCTCTTGGTCTCCTCGGTATCCGGCACCAGCTGCACCCTGATCCCGGTATCCTGTTCAAAACGCTCCGCAACAGGTCGGGCAAAGACAGCGTCCACCGAAGTATAAATCACCACGGACCCCCTATCGGACGTTTCCGAGGACCGGCAACTCATCACGATTACAAGAGCAAAGAGAAGCGCTCCTGTGATCGGGGCCTTGGTACGCATCGTTTTT
>JALLON010000298.1 GCA_027717925.1 Acidobacteria bacterium AH-259-G07
GAAGCGAGGCACTAAGCCGCTTTTCTCAGATAGAGTCTACTGCATCGGTGAACCATCGGCCGCTTCGAGAGGAGCCCGCCGGGCAAATGCTGACTGAAACATGACACAACCATGACAATCCAGTGATCACAGGAAGACATTGCCGCTCTACCCTTGTCACCTGGAGGGAAAAATGATGAAGAAATGGCAAACAAGTTGTGTTTTGATCGTTCTGTTGCTGCCTTCGCTTGCGATAGGCCAGAAGAACCGTGCGACGGAAGTGCTTCTCAAGGCCGCCATGAACAATGAGCTAGTGGACGGCGATCTGAAAGCCGCCATTGAGCAGTACAAAAAGATCGTGGCCGTCCCTGGCGTCAAGCGCGCACTCGCCGCCCGGGCCTTGCTCCACATCGGCATCTGCTACGAGAAGCTGGGAAAGTTCGAGGCACGAGAGGCCTACGAGCGCCTACTTCGCGACTACGCCGACCAGCAAGAGCAGGTGGCTGCTGCCCGCGCTCGGCTGGCCGCGCTTGTGGAGTCCCCAACTGACATTGAGGCATCCGGGGTGGTGGTCCGCCAGGTGTGGACGCGCCCTGCGTTGGTGGTCTCTCCCGATGGTCGCTACCTGATTTTTAAAGACAGGGACGACCTGGCGGTGCACGACTTGCGTATTGGAGAGAATCGTCGTCTTGCGCGCGGCACCCGGGGATTCACAGCTTATCCCGCAATCTCGCCTGATGGCCAACAGGTCGCTTACCTAAGTTGGGCGAGGGCTCGGAGCTGCGAATCGTCGGTCTAGATGGTTCGAGAGCTCGTGTCCTCGTCAGCAACGAGGAAGTGCCATGGCTCCAACCGTTCGCCTGGTCTCCAGACGGCAAACAGATTCTGGCGGTCTTCGAAAGAAAGGACAGCACCAACCAGATCGTGTTGGTCTCGACGGCGGATGGCTCCGCGCGGGTCCTCAAATCGCTGGAGTGGCGCTGGCCGGTGCAGCTGAGCTTTTCACCGGATGGGCGCTACATTGCCTATGACTCCCCTACACGACAGGATTCCCGCGAGCGTGACATCTTCGTGCTCTCGACCGACGGGAGTCGCGAAAGTGCCCTGGTCGAGCACCCGGCCAATGACCTGTTCCCCATCTGGACCCCGGACGGCAAGAGGATCCTATTTACCAGTGACCGCTCGAGAAGCTTGGACCACTGGGTTATTCCCGTTGCTGAAGGCAAACCGCAGGGATCGCCGGTCTTGGTCAAGCAGGGCGTCCGAGGAACCCGGCCAATAGGATTCACCCCGAACGGAAATTATTACTACAACGTTCAAACTAATATGCTAGATGTTTATATCGCCACCCTCGACCCGGCGACAGGGAAGGTCGTGGGGCCGCCAATGCTGGCGAGCGAGCGTTTCAGGGGTGGCAACACCTTGCCCGAATGGTCCCCTGACGGCCAGTACCTCGCATACCTCTCGCGCCGAGGCCCTTCGGGCTCTGGCGTAGGTTCCTATGCCATCGCCATCCGATCCCTCGAGACCGGTGAGGAGCGTGAGCTATCGCCTGAGCTTGCCTTCTTCTTCGACACCCGCCTCCGTTGGTCTCCTGACGGGCGCTCCTTCCTGGTTGGTGCTCAAGACGACAATCGCCGCGAGGGTCTTTACCAGATCGACGCCCAGACCGGCGACGTAACCCCCATCGTCGTCTCTAGGACAAAGCCCCTGCCGGTTTCGCAGCGGAACATGTGGCACGCTGCGTGGTCCCTCGACGGAAAGGCCATTTTCTATGTGCACCACACAGACGACGAGAGTTGTGAGATTTGGGTCCGAGATATGGAAACCGCCCGAGAGAAGCCGCTCTATCGCCCGGACTCGCCCATTCACCTGAGTAACTTAGCCCTCTCGCCGGATGGTCAGTGGTTGGCCTTTGGCTCGAGTACAACAGCATCCCATTTTGCCGCGGAGGTTCTGCTGGTCATGCCAGCCGCAGGCGGAACTCCTCGGGAGCTGCTGAGACTGCCGCAGGAGACAGCCGGCAGGTGGACGTACTCGGTTGCGTGGACGCGGGACGGAAATCAACTGCTTTTCAGCAAGAGAGTCAACCAGCCCTCAAGGCCGTCCGAGCTGTGGCGCATCTCGGCGCAAGGCGGACAACCCCAGAGGGTGGGGTTGCCAGTGTGGGGACGGGGCGGTGTGCGTGCTCATCCCGACGGGCGACGCATCGCTTTCACCTACCCGGAGAGGAAAGGCGAACTCTGGGTCATTGAAAACTTGCTGCCGGAACTGGAAGGCTACAAATAAGGCCTGTTGAGCTTGGGGTGGAGCCCATTCCCTGGTTCCACCCTTGGCTTAGCAGACCCGTTGGGTCGTCTCGTTCCGGGGCCAGGTCTACATGAATAGTCGAAATCTCTTTATCAATCTCCTGATTGCAGCAATTCTGCTAGCAGCAGCTTTGCTTGCCGTCTTTGCCGCGGCAAAGACTTCGGTGGCGTCACAGCGTGCAGAGATCCCTCTGGGGCTCGACCTGTACATGTCGGTGCCCGAAGACAATCCTCTCACGAGACAGAAGGTGGAGTTGGGACGCAAGCTTTTTTCCGATCCTATTCTTTCTCGGGACAAGAGCCTCGCCTGTGCCGGTTGCCACGATCCCGAGCGAGCATTCACGGATGGCCGTGCGCTCAGCGTGGGCGTCTTTGGAAGGAAAGGCACCCGCGCACTGTGCCCACGCTGGTCAATCGCGGTTATGGGAGCGCCTTCTTCTGGGATGGCCGGACTTCCAGTCTGGAAGAGCAGGTGCTTCGACCCATCCAGGATCCCAAGGAGATGGATATGACGCTCGAGGAAGTGATGACGAGGTTGAAACAGGAGGGGGATTACCGCCACCGGTTTCGGGAAGCCTTTGGAAGAGAGATCAACTCTAAGGGCTTAGCAAAGGCCCTCGCCAGCTACGTCCGAACCATTCTGTCGGGTAACTCGGCCTTCGACCGTTATATGAACGGCGAGCGCGATGCCTTGTCGGAACGAGAGCGCCAGGGACTTCGCATTTTTCGTGGCAAAGGGAACTGCACGGCCTGCCACCTGGGTCCCACCTTCACGGACGAGCGTTTCCATAACACCGGCATCGCCTGGCGAGATGGCAAACTGCTAGATCCAGGCCGATTTAAAGTGACAGGCAAGGCAGAGGATCAAGGCGCTTTCAAGACTCCCACCTTGCGCGAGATCGCACAGACGCCTCCCTATATGCATGACGGTAGTATTGCCACGCTCGAAGAGGTGATCGAGTTTTACAACCGCGGCGGCAACCCGAATCCCTACCTCGCCCCTGAGCTGCGTCCGTTGCGCCTCACAACGGAAGAGAAACAGGCACTTCTCGCCTTTCTCAGGAACTTAAATGGTGAGATCTGCGAAGCACT
>JALLON010000299.1 GCA_027717925.1 Acidobacteria bacterium AH-259-G07
GAAGGCGACTTCGCGGATCAGGAAATAGCACCACCGAATTGCCCTCCACCGGCGTACGAGAAGGAAAATTGCTCCATGCCGCGTGACGCCATACGGGTGGCCGACGCGCGAACTCGCAGATTGACCCAGAGGGCCCCGCTTTGGGGTGGCTTTGGGAGGTCATGGTAAGTTTCAATAGGCGAAGCAGAGGGGATGGCGCAAAATATTTCGGTGACCATCGTCACTGTGGGATTTTTCGAAAAGCGCCAAAATATCTGCGATAAAATGGCACGTAGGTGGATGGGTAACGTATAGTCTTGTCAGCGGAGGTGCACGATTTGTTTTTGGGCTTGGCGTGTCTCTTGAACCGGAAAGAGACTGATGGATAGACAGAACAGAAGAGTTAGCCGTCGCTACTCAGTATCCATTCCATGCAAGTTTAACGGTCCTGACGAGCAATACCAGGGGCGTTTGAAGAATCTTTCGATCGACGGAGCGTTCGTCGAGGCGGACGAGTGTCCAGCTGTAGGTGCATTAGGAAATCTTTCATTTCAGAGTAGTAAACGTCAGCAGTTGAAAATAGCTGTCCGGGTCGTTCACAAAAGTAGGTTGTCGGGAAGATCGGATGAAATCGAGGGATTCGGACTCTACTTCGTCGATTTCCATGACGAAAGCCTGGCGCGTCTTGAAGAGCTGTTGAGAAAGCTCGCCGCTTCGCAGGGGAGTGAGACATAGCAGAGCGCTTGATCGCCACCACCAAGTCGCCCTCCTGATCGCTAAATGTTTTCACCAATTTAGGGAACCTCTACCATGGGAGGATCGAAATGCAATGGACTGGCCAACAGAGTAGTTGAGGCTATTCGATCACGAGATGAGTGTCGGTGGACTCGACCCCGTCAATGTTTTGAATCTCGGCCAACACTGTGTCCGCCAGTACTTCTTCGCTTGGCACATCTACAAGCGTAAAGACATCTGGGCGGCCCCAGCAAGCGTTGGCGCTCTTGACACCCTCAATTTGTCGAACTTTGTCTACCACGTGCCGCGCCTTCCCCGCCCGCACATTGACAAGCACGTAAGCTTTCATAGAAAACTCCAGGTGAAACCGGATTTTGGGTTTCCTATTCCGGTTGCTGAAGGGTCAGCTTTGGGGACACGAACTCTCGGATTCGATCTTGCTCCTCCGGTTTCAATCCCATGAACTGCAACGCAATCGAATTGAAGGATCTCCCGTCTCTTTCAACCTGTTCCGATCGAACGACCTTTCCACTGGTGCCTACCTCTTTTGAGTGGGACAACTGAAGCTTCAACTCTAATCTATCCCCTACTTTCAAAGGAAGATCGCTTTCAAATCTCAGTCCGCCTGCACTGATGTCTTGGGTCTCAGCTTTAGAAACTTCCCGGGAAACCAGCCCGCTCTCAACAGCCGCAATTACCTTGAATGAGAAAGGAACCTTTCGGCCAACCCTGGCCTCCTTTGGTCTCCTCAGGTCAATGGGTGAAATGGGGGCGCCAAAGAGATTTTTCTTCTTATCCATCTTCAGAGCTTCAGTCTAAAAGAATCACCTCATTGATTCAAGTGTTCAGACAGCGTTCTCTCAGAGGATACAGCACCTTTCGCAGTTTTTAACCGTTATGCAATAATAAGTTCGGCTGGGTCTCAACGCAGATGTCACCACTCAGCTTAGTGGATTGTAGGGAGCGCGAAGGAGATATCGACATGAGATTTAGGCTTTTCTTTGCCTTACTGATTGCTCTCGTTTTGACCGGCGCGGCGGTTGGTGCAATGGCCGCACCCGACTGGCCTCAATGGAGAGGACCCGACCGAACAGGCGTGTCGCAAGAGAAGGGTCTGCTGCAGGAGTGGCCGGCCGGAGGGCCGCCAGTGGTTTGGTCAATAACGGGGCTGGGCAAAGGTTATGGAACGGTGGCCATTCAGCGGGATCACATCTTTGTACAAGGCACCAAAGGCAAAGATAGCGTCGTCTTCTGTCTTAATCGCCGGGACGGTAAGATTTTGTGGAGCTCTGCGCTGGGTACGAACTTGGAGCAGAGTCGCGGTGGCGGCCCGAGAGGTACTCCCACAGTGGATGGCGAGCGAGTTTACATTTTGACGGAAAATGGCGACTTGGCCTGTCTGCAGACCAGAGACAGCTCCGTGGTCTGGTACCGCAACATTCTCAGAGACTTCAAGGGCCGTAATCCAAATTGGTTGGTCAGCGAATCCCCGCTAATTGACGGGAATCATGTCATCGTAACACCGGGAGGACCGAATGCCAGTGTTGTGGCCCTCGATAAAATGTCTGGCAAAACAGTCTGGACCAGCAAGGAATTGAGCGACCGGGCGGCGTACTCTTCCTGTCTCGTCGCCGACGTGCAGGGCGTCCGAACCGTACTGGCTTTCACGGCCAGCGCAGCCGTGGGTCTCCGCGCGACGGACGGGAAGCTTATGTGGAGATACCGGCCGGTGGCCAATCGCACGGCTAATGTCACTACACCGATTTTCCGTAATGACAAGGTCTTCTTTACCTCGGCTTACGGCACGGGGTGCGCACTTCTGGCCTTAAAGGCCCAGGGCAATGAGGTGAAAGCCGAGGAGATCTACTTTAGCCGGGACATGCAGAATCATCACGGCGGGGTGGTGCTGGTCGATGGTTACGTGTATGGCTTCTCCAGCAGGATTTTGACTTGCATGGATTTTGAAACCGGCAAGAGAGTGTGGAGAGCCCGAAGCGTGGGGAAAGGATCTCTCACCTGCGCTGACGGCCGCCTTTACCTGCTCAGCGAGAATAATGTCGTCGCACTGGCGGAAGCTACTCCCGAGGGTTACAGGGAAAAGGGCCGGTTCGTCATTCAGGATGAAGGCTGGCCGAGTTGGGCGCACCCGGTCGTCAGTGGCGGCAAACTCTACATCCGCAATCAGGGTAGGCTCACCTCCTACAATATTCAGGCTGACTGAGCAAGGCGGACTGAGTAGAAGAGCAGGAGACTCCAATCGGATTGCTGTTAATGAAATCGGCTGATTTGCTCTCTGATGGCGGGAAGGATAAAAATCGTAGACAAATCCCTCTGGGAAAGCTCCCGGCAAAGAACCTCAATCTTTACAAAGGTTGGAAGGGAGCGATTTATAACAAGAACCTTTCTCTCTCCAAGACGGCAAATCCCGCCTGTAAACTCTCCTTCATCCCATCTCAAGTCGATGCCGAGCTGCCCAACAATTTCTTCCAGCTTTGCGAGCACTTGCTTGTCTTTCACAATTCTTCCGTAGAGCAAGTTTAATCCCAGGGTCTGATGCGCCGGATCAGTGGACGGAAGATTTGCAGGAAACCCAAACAGACCCGCGACCAGGAAAAGGGTGTCGCAAAAGGCTGTTCATTTCAGTTTCGCCC
>JALLON010000003.1 GCA_027717925.1 Acidobacteria bacterium AH-259-G07
CAGCAATTCGGCGAACAGGAACTTGTAACCAACCCGAGATCCTCCCGAGCCGGCAACCCCGAGCTGAAAAGAGAAGGGTTTGATGTGGGCAGCTTCCAGAACGGAAAAAAAGTGCTCTTGGCTAACTGCTCAAGCACGAGCGTATGCGTCGAGAACCGCAATACGGAAGGTTCCTTGTCCCAGTCGATGCTCTTTACGTTCTAGCCTTTCTAGCCATTCCTAGTATCGCCACCAGCAGGACTGGACCGTTCAGGAAGAAACGTTAAGTTTCAGGTCAGAGCACCCCGGTACCCACAGCACCAGAGCACCACAGTACCCCAGCACGACGGCACTTCAGCACCATAGCACGACAGCACCGAAACACCAGAACCTTTATAATGCTATAAAACACTAGGCGAAACCGACGGAGTAGTGATGAGAATGCGGTCCAACAGAACTCTACTGGCGTTTGTGCTGGCCTTTAGCACTTTCTTGGCCCAAGCCTCGGACTGGCCAACTTGGCGAGGCCCGGGTCAAAACGGCGTCTCTTCGGAAACCGGCTTGATTTCCAGCTGGTCACTGGAGGGCGAGAACTTGCTTTGGAAATCCGACTTTATTGGCCGTTCCACTCCCGTCATTCTAAATGGCCGCGTTTACGTCATCGGGCGAGCGGGTGAAGGCATCAACAAGCAGGAGCGAGTGGCCTGCTTCGACGCGGAAAGCGGAAAACTGCTGTGGGAACACCGCCTGAATGTGTTCTTGACCACCGTCCCTTTCCCACGCGTGGGATGGGCCAATCTCACGGGAGACCCCGAAACGGGGAATATATATGCCCACGGAGTGGCGGGTTTGTTCGTCTGCTTTGATGGTGATGGCAAGGTGATTTGGCAGCACTCGTTGACCGAGGAATTTGGGCGAATGGCCGGCTATGGTGGCCGAACCCACACACCGGCAGTGGATGGAGATCTGGTGATTCTCAGCCTGATCAATAGCAACTGGGGCGATCAGGCCGCTCCTCGTCACCGCTATTTTGCTTTTGACAAGCACAGCGGGGAGGTGATCTGGGTCTCCACGCCTGGAGGTAGACCCTACGACCTGAACACCTATTCCACCCCGGTCATAGCCGCCATCAACGGTCAACGCTTGCTCATTGGTGGAAATGCGGATGGAGCTATCTATGCCCTGAAAGTACAAACGGGAGAAAAGGTCTGGGGATTCAAGTTGAGCAAGCGAGGAATCAATTCGTCCGTCGTGGTTGATGGTACTCGGGTGTACGCCAGCCACAGCGAGGAGAACTTGGATGAGGCGAATATGGGGCGATTGGTGTGTATTGACGGAACCGGGAGCGGAGATGTGACCCGGACGCATGAGCTGTGGCGCTACAACCAGCTTAAAGCCGGATTTGCTTCCCCGACCGTGCACCAGGGCCGGGTCTATGTGATTGACAACTCGGCCAATCTGCATTGCCTGGACGCCACCAATGGGAAGGTCTATTGGAAATACAACCTGGGAACTGTGGGGAAGGGTTCTCCAGTCTGGGCGGATGGAAAACTTTATACGACAGAGCTAAATGGCGCCTTTAACATCCTTCGGCCCGGAGCTGCCGAGTGTGAGTCGCTGGACGAAGTGATTATTCCGCTGGGCAACCGCACAGCGGAAATTTACAGCTCTCCTGCCATCGCTTACAGGCGCGTGTTTTTCGCCACCGAAGACGGGCTTTACTGCCTGGGGAAAAAGGACTCCCCATTTTCGCTCTCTGCTTCTTCCCTGCCCTCTTCTTCTGATTCTAAGCCCGGCCCACAGCAATCCTCACCTGCCCATCTGCAGATTGTTCCTGCGGAGGTTATAACGGGCCCGGGGGAAACCGTTCAATTTCGTGTTCGAGCCTACGACACCCAGGCGCGCTTTCTGGGTGAAGTGGATGCCAAGTGGTCGCAAAGTGGCTTGAGTGGTCAGCTGGATCAGGCAGGGAGATTTCGCCCAGAGCCGTCAGCGCAGCATCAAGCCGGCAAGGTCTTGGCCAAGGTGGGAGGTTTGGAGGCCTCGGCTCGCCTTCGGGTGATGCCCGACTTACCCTGGCAGGAGGACTTTGAAATCATGGAGGTTGGGAAGATTCCTACCCACTGGATTGGAGCGGCTGGTCGCTTTTCCGTACAGCTCAAAGACGGAAACAGGGTCCTTTCCAAACCCTTTGTCAGGAGAGGGATCCAGCGCTCCTATGTGTACATAGGGCCTTCAGACTTGAAAAACTATACCATGCAAGCCGACTTGATGGGCACCAAGGACGGACGTCGTATCCCTGATATGGGATTGATCGCAAACCGGTATGTCCTTGCCTTAATGGGTGCTCGGCAGCAACTTCATGTCCATTCCTGGGCCTCGGAATTACGAATGGCCAGGAGTGCCGATTTTCCATGGCAGCCCAACATCTGGTACACCATGAAGATGAGAGTCGATGTTGAAGGAAATAAAGCCGTCGTTCGGGGCAAGGTCTGGCCCAAAACAGAAACGGAACCCGAGGCCTGGAGTATTGTCGTGGAGGACCCTTTGCCGAATCGGGAAGGGACTCCGGGTTTATTCGGGCAATCCTATGCTGAAATCTTTTATGACAACATCAAAGTAAGCAAGAGTGAACCATGAGACAAACACCGATACCTGATATTCGTATGCTTAAAGTGATCCCGCTAGTCGCCTTGCTGGCAGTGGCAGCTGCGGACACCGATAAAGTGGAACGTGCGATGTTCGGTGGATCTCCGTCGCGCAATATGGCTTCCGATGAGAAAGATCTGCCCAACAAGTGGGATCCGGATACCGGAGTAAATATCAAGTGGAAGGTAGCCCTGGGTTCGCAAAGTTATGCGGGTCCTGTCATCGCGGGTGGAAAGGTTTTTGTGGGTACCAACAACGAGGGTCTACGCAATCCCAAGCTGGCTGGCGATCGTGGGGTGCTGATGGCTTTTCGCGAATCTGACGGCAAATTCCTTTGGCAGGCAGCGCACCCCAAACTGGCGGCGGGTCGAGTGCATGATTGGCCCCTGCAAGGAGTCTGCTCGACCCCCTATGTGGAAGGTGATCGGCTCTATTACATTTCTAATCGCTGTGAAGTGGTTTGTCTTGATACGGAAGGTTTCTTGGACGGTGAAAACGACGGGCCCTTCAAAGATGAAACAGAGACCAGCAAAATCGACGCCGACGTGGTGTGGAAGCTGGACATGATAGCTGAGCTGGACGTCTTTCCCCATAACCTGGCCGCCAGTTCACCACTGGCTGTTGCGGATCTTCTGTTCACTCTTACCAGCAATGGGGTGGATGAAGACCACGTCACGATTCCCTCCCCTTTTGCTCCCAGTTTCTTGGCCGTCAATAAAAAGACAGGCAAGGTGGCTTGGGAAGATGGTTCACCCGCGGACCGGATTCTGCACGGCCAGTGGTCCAATCCAGCTTATGGGATTATCCAAGGCAAAGCGCAGGTGATTTTCCCGGGAGGTGACGGTTGGCTCTATTCATTTGAGCCTGAGACGGGCAAGCTGATCTGGAAGTTTGATTGCAATCCCAAGGATTCAGTTTGGATATTGGGCGGCCGGGGGACGCGAAATAATCTCATTGCCGCCCCGGTCATTTATGATGACAAGGTTTATATCGGAGTTGGTCAGGATCCGGAGCACGGAGAGGGGATTGGCCATCTGTGGGTCATCGATGGGACCCTGGAAGGCGACGTAACTGAGCGAGCGGTGATCTGGCATTTTGGAGATGCCGATTTTAATCGCACCATATCCACGGTAGCTATCCAGGACGGCCTCCTTTATGTAGCTGACCTGAGCGGATTTCTGTACTGTCTGGATGCCAAAACCGGCAAGCATCACTGGACCTATGATACGTTCGCGGCCGTTTGGGGCTCCGCACTGGTCGCAGATGGGAAAATCTATCTCGGTGATGAAGATGGAGACATCGCAGTACTGAGAGCGGGCAAAAAAAAGGAGCTGATCCACGAGGTCAACATGGGAGCGTCCGTGTACACCACCCCGGTGGCTAAAAACGGCGTCCTGTACATTGTCAGCCGCACCACCCTCTTCGCCATCGCAGAGAAGTAGGGCCCGTGTCTTTAAAGACACGGCCCCTTCTGGAAGGCCCGGGCACGGAACAGGAAGTCCACCAGATTGCCCTCATGCGGCTGAAGCCAGTTGAGGTGAATGGTGGGGATCGGCCCCAGATTGAGCCGGTCAATGTGCGTGCAGTCCAAGAGCGCCCTTAGAAATCCCTCCTCTTGAGTGATTCCCGTAGCGACCAGGGTGCTGCCAATGTGCTTCAGCATTTTCTCCTGCGGACACTCGACGACGCTGACAAAGGGGAACATGTACTCGGTGTTGGCCAGCCTCCGCTGGGGGGAATCGCACACAACGACCGAGGGGCGCAGATAGGCACAGCGCTCCTGGACGATCAGCCGATCGCCCTCTCGGTACTTGGCGCACAGGTCCTCAACACCGGACTCCTGGAGGCCCTGTTCGATCACTGCATTAGTGGCCTCAGCCTGCCCCGCCACGGTAAAGGCCGCCAGTGCGGCCTCGGGGTCTTCCGGTGGCTTGGGGGCGATGGGCCCCAGACGCTGGGCCAGGGCCTCGGCGATCTCCCGGCCGTGTCTTGATACCCAGATGCCGGAGCAGCTGATGCAGCTTCGGCCGCTGTTGATCAGCACACTATCCACCATCAGCTCCAGGTGCTGTTTCCAATCATCCACCTGGTCGTCGCCGAAGAGGATTTTGCTGAACCCCGGGCCGTGCACCTGTAGGCGTGGATTACCCTTGTACTGCTCGACAGTGGCCGTACCGCCGAAGATCAAGTTGCGTGGGCAGTGCTCCAGCACGGCCGCTCCTACATCGCCCAAACCCGGATACAGCGCCACAGCCTTGCGGGGTACACCGGACTGAAAAAAAGCTTCGGTCATCCGGTACGGGGTCCACGGCTCTTGCGGACCCGGCTTGAGCACTAAACCAATCTGTAGCGGTATGACCGGCAGCCACAAACCGTGAACGCCCGGGGAGTTCGACGGCAAGACCATGCCCAGTACCGGCGTCGTGGCTTGGTAGCTGCGCATCACCCCGTTTTCTTCACCGTAGCCTCTACTCAGGATACCCAGGTCCAACCCGCGGGTAAGCGATCCGAGGATGTTCTCCAGATTTGTCAGCACATAGTGGAGCTTCTCCATGTTCTGGCGGCACATGTGTTCAGGCAGTCCCGTCGTGGCTGACTGGTACTTAATGAACTCATCAGGCGTCTGGGTTGCTTCACCGGCGGGCAGCTCGGCCCTCATGAAGAGCTCTGCCGCATTTTTGAGCATGCCGAGAAGTTCGCCGCAAGGGATCTCACGCAAGACATGGCGCGCTCGCTGGGCCTTGCGCATGTCGCGCTGAATCAGCCCGCGGTTGGCCTGGCTCACCTCGGCCAGCGGCTCCCCGCTGGCAAAGTGGACCACCTTGTCCATGTCCAGACTCTTGTAGGGCTCTCCCCAACGGAGGATCGGAAAGTGAATCACAAGAATACTCCCAGGCTGCCCACTCCGCTCAATACACCCCTACGGTGGTGGTTGCGGCGAAACGGTGATAAGGGCGGACGCCGCTCACGCCGTCCCAAGGGTACAGATCGCAGGGCGGCTCGCGCTCTCCCTCATCCCGCTCGACAAAGCGGGGCATGAAAAACTCTTTCGTCAGCGTGCTGAGCATCACCCGGCCCGTTTGGCCGTAGTCGATCACTTTGTCAGGATCATCAAAGTCGACCACTCCCAGCACGGCCCGTGGCTGGGGAGCATAGTAAATGATCTTGTAGTTGTCCGCCGGGTCGAACGGTTTGGAGGCGGCTAAGCCCATAAGTGTGTTCCCGTAGGTGGGCGCCATGTAGACACCCTCCAGCAGCTCCTCCATGGCAAAGCGGTACCACTGCGGCGTAAACTCTGTTCCGCCGGAGAAGATACCCGTGATGCCGGCTTCTTTGATACTCGATCCTTCGGCCTCCAGGTGATTGGCCAGGGCTTCCAGCAGCTTGGGTGTGGCGAACAGGCATTTAATGTTGTGCCCGGCCGACAGGAGAGTCGCCGCCTGATCGATAACGTGCTGCTGGTAAGCCTTCAGGTGCTCCATCCACGTTTTTTCGATCAGCTTGATCACCCACCTGGGGTCCAGGTCGACGCAAAAGCAGATCCCGCCGCGGTACTGGGCCAAGTGCTCTACCGCCAGGCGCAAGCGCCGCGGGCCAGAGGGCCCCAGCATCAACCAGTTGGCGCCTTTCGGGAAATGCTCCTCGGGCAAGGTCTTCGAGAACATTTCATAGTCGATCCGGAAGTCCTCGATATTAACCCGCGACTTGGGAATCCCGGTCGTGCCGCCCGTCTCGAAGACGTAGATAGCCCGATCACGGTAAGCCTTGGGGACCCAGCGCTGGACCGGTCCGCCCCTCAGCCATTCGTCCTCAAAGTGGCCAAACTTGACGAGGTCATCGAAGCCCTGCACTTCCTCCCGCGGATCCCAACCTGCCTGCTGCCTCCAGTCGAGCCAGAAGGGGCACCCGGTCTCAGGGTTGAAGTGCCACTCGATGATCTCCCGCACGTGGGCATTCAGTCGCTCCCGCGAGGCGCGGGCTGTGCCTTCCAGTTGCCCGTTCACTGAACCTGGAAAGGTCATGATTTCATACGCTCCAAAGGCTGGGGGAAATCAGCCCACAAGTGGAGTGCATCCCTGGATAGAAAACAAACCAAAACCACTAATTTCGCGGGAAATTCTATCCCGGTGTGAAAACGGGGGTCAAGGAGCATTCAGAGGTGGGCCACTGTGATTCGCTCATAGGGAGAAACTAATCAAGAGAATTATCGTATAGTGGTTGTTGATTTAACTTCGAAGGGAGTTTGTAGGCAACCTGCGATTTGGAATGATGAAACAAGCAGCTGAGGGCAGACAATTGGTTGACCATTCGAGAATTTCACGTTCCACATTTGGCATTCGGCATTCGGTATTCGGTATTTCACATTCGACATTCGGCATTCGAAATTCGACATTTCTGGTGCTGCTGATCATTGGGGCAGCTTGGAGTTTCGGCTCCGGATCTTCTGAATCTTGGATCCTGTTCCGAGGCGACGCGCAGCTGACAGGGGTTGCGCGAAGCTCTTTACCGGAAAGGCTCAAGGTGGCGTGGACCTTCCCAGCAGGTGATGGGATCGAGTCCACCGCAGCGATCTCCTCGGGCTCCGTTTATGTCGGCTCTTTCGATAGTTACCTCTACGCCTTAGAACTGGACACCGGACAGCTCAGATGGAAGTACAAAGCCCAAGATGAAATTAAGTCCTCCCCATTGGTGGTGAATCAGGTCATCTACTTCGGTGATGAGTCGGGCGTTTTCCATGCTCTAGATGCCCGCACAGGCCAGAGAAAATGGAGTTTTCAAGCCGATGCTGGAATCACTTCATCGGCCAACTTTGCCCAAGGCCGCGTGCTATTTGGCTCTTACGATCAGTACCTTTACTGCCTCTCAGCTGATGATGGATCCCTGCTTTGGAAGCTCGAAACCGGCGGCTACGTTCATGCGACTCCGGCGGTACTTAAACAGGATGTCGCCATAGTGGGGTGTGACGGCTACTTTCGCCTTCTCCGGATTCAAGACGGGCGGGAAAAAATGAAGTTGGACCTCCGTGCCTATGTAGGTGCCAGCCCCGCTATACGGGACAATCGGGCTTATGTGGGAACCTTTGAAAGCCAGGTCCTGTGCATCGATGTGGAAAAGGCTCAGACTCTCTGGCAATATGAACACGCGCGACGGCATTTTCCGTTTTACTCCTCGGCGGCAGTGACGGATGATCTGGTGCTGGTGGGCGGTCGAGATAAGATGCTTCATGCTCTCGACCGCCAAACGGGTGAGAAGATCTGGACCTTCCAGGCCGGAGCCCGGGTGGACTCTTCCCCGGTCGTTGTCGAGGATCGGGTGGTCTTTGGATCCACAGACGGGCTGATTTATGTGCTGAAGCTGGATTCCGGCCAAGTCCTCTGGCAATTCGACACTGGCTCCTCGATTCTAGCTTCACCCAGCGTCGCCAGTGGTAAGCTGGTCATCGGTACCGCGGACGGTCTTCTATATTGCTTCGCCGCAGAATGAGCAAGAAGTTATCCGTAGGGGCGAGCCGGCGGCTCGCCCCTACAATCGGCCGCACGAAACATCAACAGACGACACAGCCGGCAATGCAGCTAAAGCGAATTCCTAAGAAAGCAGACGGCATGCTAAATCTTTTTCGCTTACTGCCGTGGTCCGTGCTTTCATTGACTCTCGTTTTGCCAGCCAGCGTTTTTGGCCAAGAAGCGAGCGAAAGCAAAGAAGAAGAGGAAGAGAAGAAAACAGAGATTTCCCCGCAGAGCTACGAGGTGGTGGTTGAGGATAGTGTTTCCTATAGGCCCTCCCTGAACACTGTAGTCATGAAGCTTCCCATCCCCCTTCAATCCACACCGGCAAGTGTGGGAGTCGTCACCGCACCACTTTTTCAAAATCAGGATGCCACCATTTTGGGGGATGCGCTCAGAAACGTGAGTGGTGTGCTGGCTCACACAGGCTTCGGGGTTCACGATTTCTTCACCATTCGGGGATTCGATTCACTCTCGGGCGGCTTGGTGCTCACCGATTCCGCCCCGGAACCGGAGGTGACCTTTTACCACTTGTACAACGTGGAACGGATCGAGGTCCTGAAAGGCCCCAGTGCCTTTCTATACGGTGGTAACCCTCTGTCGGGCAGCGTGAATTTGGTCAGAAAGCAGCCTCTGTTTGAAAATTCCCTCCAGCTTGGTGGAGCTTTCGGCTATTTCGAAACCTATCGCGGCAGCGTCGATCTGAATCGTGTGAGCTCGGATGGCAGCTTCGCCTTCCGTCTGAATGTGTTCGGGCAGGATTCGGATAATTATCGGGACGATAAGGATAACCGGCAGTTTGGCGTCAATCCGGCCTTGACCTGGACCTTAGGAGGCAAAAGTTCTCTTGCGGTGAACTTTGAGTACATCAACAGTGACTACAAATCCGATTCTGGTCTGCCCTTGGTCAATAATAATCAGATACCTGATGTGGCCCGCACTCGTTCCTATCAGTCACCTTTTGACTTTTCCGACCAGGAAATCTACCGGGTGCGACTTGATTTCAACACCGTCGTGAATGATTTCCTGACGCTCAGAAACAAATTCTACTTTACCGATTTGGATTGGCGTTCGGCCGGGACCCTTTTCAGTGGCGTTTTCCCCAACCAGCAAGGCAGCCTGGACGTCTTCCGTTTCCTTTCCCGGCTGGACGATCGCCAGAAGCTGGTCGGAAATCAATTTGAAGGGCTCTTTTCCATATCGACGGGCACAGTGAGCCACAATCTGCTGGCTGGATTCGAGTTCAACCGTTTGGGAGATGAGTTCACTCTGGATGTCGCTTTCTTACCCCCTATTGATCTCTTTAACCCAGTTGAAAGAGCCACGGAGCCGCTCTTCCCTCTGCCCGGTCAATTGCAGGCGGCAGATGCGCGAAGTCTGGTCTTTGCTCCTTACCTGGTCGACCAGATTGCTTTGTCCGAACAGGTGCAGCTGTTTTTGGGAGGGCGGCTGGATGTCATTGATTACGATGATAAGGCGACGGCGACCTTGCGCAATGACAGCCAGTTTAGCCCTCTTCTGGGACTCGTTTATGCACCCAACCCCCAGCTTTCGTTTTATGTCAACGGGGGAAAGGCCTTTGCTCCGCCCTCCACTCTAGTCGTTGGAGAGCGCAAACCGGAAGAAAGCACCCAATATGAGGTTGGTGTCAAAAAGCAATTCCAGGGAGGTAAGATCGACACCACTCTGGCTTTTTATCACTTGGAAAAGAACAACATCGCAATTCCGGATCAAAGCGGTGTGACCCGGCAGACGGGGGATCAACGCTCCAGGGGTATTGAACTGGACTTTGCGGGTGAACTCGCCCTTGGCTGGTATGTCTTTGCTTCCTATGCTTTTAATGAAGCCGAGCTGACTGATTTCAGCGAGCGTATTATCATCAGTTTTAATCCTTTCTCTGCGATCACGCTGGATCGCTCCGGAAATCGTGCCGCTTTCGCACCCAAACACCTGTTCAATTTCTGGACCGTGAAAGAGTTTCGGAACGGAGTCAGCGTGGGTGGGGGAGGCCGCTATATTAGCGATCAGTTCATTGCTGAAGACAATGCCTTTAAGATTGACGGCGTGTTCACGCTGGATGCTACCCTGGCTTATCGCTTTAACAATTGGCGGTGGAGCCTGAACTTCAAAAACATCACCGATCGTAAATACGAAACTCGAGGCTTTAGATCCACCTCTGTCATTCCAGCAAATCCGTTTGCTTTGTATGCCAGGGTCGAACTGGGAATGTGAGGAAGTGGGGCCGTGTCAAGACACGGCCCCCGCATTAGAACATGATGAAAACTTTTCCTCGCTGGATTCTCTACGTAGCAGCGTTTCTCCTCTATGTGCTGCACAATGATCTGTGGTTCTGGAACGATCCTCGATTAGTGCTGGGCTTGCCGATCGGTCTCCTTTACCATGTTGCATTTTGCCTGGCTGCCTCGGCTTTGATGGTGTTTTTGGTGATCTATGCCTGGCCCGAGAAGCTCGAGGTTGAAGAAGAGAGAGAAGAGGAATGATCACGACAGGGGTCATCTTTGTTTACCTGGTCTTGGTGCTCCTGATTGGGGCCTTTAGTCACAAGTTGTTTCGGGGCACAGGTGAGGATTATTTTGTCGCCACCAGAACCATCGGCCCCTTCATCCTTCTTATGTCCCTCTTTGGGACCAACATGACTTCCTTTGCCCTGTTGGGAGCCTCAGGAGAGGCTTATCATCAGGGGATAGGCGTCTTTAGTCTGATGGCTTCGGCCGGTGCCCTGGTAATTCCTTGTGTCTTCTTCTTTGTTGGACCGCGTGTCTGGTCACTGGGAAAGCGTCACGGTTATCTTACTCAAGTTCAATTGTTCCGCGAACGTTGGGGTTCGGATGGATTTGGTCTGGTCCTGTTTGTAGTTCTCATCGCTCTCATTATTCCGTACCTGTTAATCGGTATCATGGCCGGAGGGATTACCCTGAATGAAATCACAAATGGCCAGATCCCGGAATGGGCTGGTGGACTCACGGTCTGCCTGGTGGTTTTGGCTTATGTTACCTATGGTGGCCTGCGAGGAACGGCTTGGGCCAACACTTTTCAGACTCTGGTCTTCATGATTCTGGGCGGTGTGACCTTTTACGTCGTGGTGGACCGCTTGGGTGGCTTCTCGGCTGCCCTGGCCCGAGTCGTCAATCAACACCCGGAGTTGCTCATCCGCGGGGACTCCATCCAACCCTTAAAATTGTTGACCTATACCTTTGTTCTGCTTTCGGTGGGAATGTTTCCCCACATGTTCATGCACTGGCTCTCAGCCCGCCGGGCGGCAACCTTTCGCTATCCGTTGATGTTTTATCCAGTATGTATTGCCGTGGTTTGGCTCCCCAGCGTGTTGTTGGGAATCCTGGGGAGCGTGGATTTTCCAGGACTGAAAGGGCCCCAGGCCAACTACATCCTGGTCAAAATGATCGGGCTTCATGCTCCGGAGATCCTGGCGGGCCTTTTGGCAGCGGGTGTATTGGCAGCCGTCATGTCCTCGCTCGACTCCCAGGTTCTTTCCATCGGAAGCATGTTCACTCAAGACATCGTGAGACATTACGGATTTCACGATCGAATGAGCGAAAAACAGCAGGTACTGGTCGGAAGACTCTTTGTCGTGGGTATTCTGGTCGTGACCTATTTGCTCTTTCTCATCTCTAATCGGAGCATCTTCAGACTGGGGATCTGGTCCTTCAGCGGATTCTCCGCGCTGTTTCCCATAGTCGTTGCAGCGCTGTTTTGGAAGCGAAGCACAAAGTACGGGGCCTTTGCCTCGGTCTTTAGTGTGGTCGTCTTATGGATCTACTTCTTTCTCCAGGCCGGACGGGCTGAGGATTATACGATCGGCGGTACAGGAGTCATGCCGGTCGCAGTGATTTTGGCTGTGTCCACTGCGGCCATGATCCTCTTTTCACTTTTGAGCAAGGCACCCGATCAGGCCGTGATTGAGAAGTTCTTCCCTAGCGGAGGGGGCAGACCTTGAATTTTTAAATCATGAGAATCGCCTACATCGCCGCTGGAGCCGCCGACATGTACTGCGGCAGTTGTATACACGATAACACGCTAGCGGCCGCACTCCAGAAAAAAGGCCACGAGGTGGCTCTCTTGCCCACCTATACACCTCTTCGTACCGACGAGCCGAACGTGAGCATGGACCACATCTTCTATGGGGGAATCAATGTTTATCTGCAGCAGAAGTTTGCTCTGTTTCGCCATACCCCCTGGGTTTTGGATTCGTTATTCGATCGACCGATTCTGCTTAACCTGGTCTCGCAGTTCAGTTCGACAACCAATGCCCGGGATCTGGGAGCCTTGACGGCATCTGTTCTCAAAGGGGAGCGAGGGTATCAGCAAAAGGAGTTGGTCAAATTGGTTACCTGGTTGAAAGACTCCGTGCAACCTGAAATTGTCCAGCTCACCAATTCCATGTTCCTTGGCCTCGCCAAACAGATTAAACAAGAGTTGCAGGTCCCCGTTCTTTGTGCTCTTCAGGGAGAAGATATCTTCATGCAGGATCTTCTTGAGCCGCACAAATCGCAGGTGCTGGAACTCCTTCGAAAACGGGTGCCTGACGTGGACGGTTTCATCGCCACCAGTGAGTATTACGCCGACTTCATGTCGCAGTATCTCGATATCGCCAGGGAGAAGATCCATGTGGTGAGGTGGGGCCTGAACCTGCAAGGTCACGGAAAGCTCCCGAAAAATACCGGCAAGAATTCCTTCGCAATAGGCTACCTGGCCCGCATTTGTCCTGAAAAGGGCCTTCACCTGTTGGTGGAAGCCTTCCACCGGTTGTGCGAGAGGCCGAACCCTGACCAACTCCAGCTCAAGGTTGCCGGTTACCTCAGCAAGCGAGACAAGCCCTATTTTAATCGTATTCTCCAGAAAATTTCGCAGTGGGGTCTCGAGGGCCGATTCGACTATTGGGGTGAAGTGGACCGCCGGCAAAAGATCCAGTTTCTCAATACTCTTCATGTTCTATCCGTACCGACCACCTATCGGGAACCAAAAGGCTTATACGTTCTGGAGGCACTCGCCAACGGTGTGCCGGTCGTTCAGCCCCGTCACGGGTCCTTCCCGGAGTTGATCCAAGCGACGGGCGGGGGCGTTCTGGTCAATCCGGACTCGGCAGGCGCTCTGGTCGAAGGAATTCAGTCGTTAGTTGAGGATTCTGAACACCGAGACAGGCTTGCCCGGCAGGGAAAGGAGGCGGTTCACCGAGCCTTTAGCGACGAGATGATGGCGGAAGCAACTCTAGCCGTTTATCGGCAGTATGTACGGTAGGGGCGAGCCACCGGCTAGCGGGAATGATTGATGATCAGGCCCTAATGAGATAAATTCATTCTAACCAGTGTCACTGAAAGTATCCGACCTGCAAAAGCACTTTGGCAGTGAGCCCCACCGGGTGGAAGTTCTGCGCGGCATTTCTTTCGAACTGGGCCCGGGAGAATCCCTCGCTATCACCGGGCCCTCGGGTTCAGGGAAGAGTACACTTCTTCACTGCCTGGGAACTTTGTCCCCACCCTCCTCGGGAAGCATCGAAATCGACGGCAAAAATCCCTTTGCCTTACCGGAGCCTGAGTTGGCTCGATTCCGGAACCGGGTGATTGGTTTTGTCTTCCAGGCCCATCATCTCCTCCCCCAGTATTCTGTCCTCGAAAATGTGCTGATGCCGGCCTTGGCATTTCCCGACCTGCGTCAGCACACGGAAAAGTGCGCCCTGGAACTGCTAAAAAAAGTGAGTCTGAATAATCGTTTAGGGCATCTTCCCTCAGAACTCTCTGGAGGTGAGCGTCAGAGGGTGGCTGTGGCCCGTGCTCTCATTAATCGGCCCAACCTGCTGCTTTGCGATGAGCCTACGGGAAACCTCGACCGCTCTACCGCTCAATCTGTGGCTGCTCTTTTATTTGAGCTCCACCGGGAAGAGAAGAATATTCTAATCGTCGTCACCCACAGTCTTGAGCTGGCCGACCGCTTTCCGCGGCGTTTTGAGCTGAAGGAGGGAGCGTGCGTCGCAGTCTGATCTATTTCTGGCGAATGAATCTGGCGGTGGCCCTGGGAGCCGCCGTAACCACGGCGGTGCTGACCGGGGCTCTTCTGGTGGGCGATTCCGTCCGAGGCAGCCTGCGAGATCTCACGCTGGATCGCCTGGGCGGCATCGACTACTCCCTGGTGCCCCAAAGGTTCTTCCGTGAAGACTTGGCCGTGGACCTGGCCGAGGACACAGCTTTTAGGGATCATTTTAGGGAGGTGGCTCCTGCCATCCTGCTGGGCGGCAGCGCCACTCACGCTGGTTCGCAAGCCCGAGCCTCAAAGGTCAGTATTCAGGGAATCGACCAGCGTTTTCTGGAAGTTTTTGGACTTGGCCCGGACGGCCCTCCTATCGATTTCGATTCAGGCGGTGCAAAAAGGGTCTTCCCTCCCGTGGTGATCAACCAATCGCTTCAAAAGGAGCTCGGTGCAAACATCGGTGATCCTATTCTAATCTCGTCGAAAAAACCTACCCAGATTCATCCGGAATTCTTGCTCGGCAGTCGAGATCCTTCAGACCTGCTGGAAACAATTCGACTGAGCCTGGTCCAGGTTATACCGGACCGCGGAGTGGGAAGATTTGGTCTTGATCCTCACCAGAATCTCCCTTTTAATGCGTACCTTCCTCTATCTGTTCTCCAGAAGGCCCTCCAGCAGGAGGGACGTGTCAATGCCTTGCTGGTAGCCCAAAGTTCCGGGTCCACCCCAGATAGCGGGACGTCGATACTACAGGAAAGCTTGCGCCGGGTGCTCCAGCTTCAGGATCTGAACTTAAGGCTGCGAGAAGGCCTGGCCTATTTTGCCCTGGAAAGTCGGGAGATGATTATTCCCCCCTTGATTGAAGAAGCTGCCGCAGCTGCGGCTGTGGACTTGCAGGCACCTTTCCAGCGTATTTTGACCTACCTGGCCAATGGTATGACTGCCCGCGAACGAGCGATTCCCTACTCGACCGTTACAGCCATGGATCCTTCGAAGGGTGATGGCTTTGGCTCTCTGGAGCTGACGAACGGTCAGCCTGCAGCTCCCTTGGGGGAAAACGACATTCTCCTGAACAAGTGGGCTGCCGACGACTTGAGCGTGAAGGAAGGCGATTTGATTGAGCTCAGCTATTACGTGCTGGGTCCCCGGGAGCAGCTCCTTACCCAAAAGGCCCGATTTCAATTAACAGGGATCGTGGCCCTGAAGAACCTGGGTGTCGATCGGACTCTCACACCCGAGATTCCAGGTGTTCAAGACGCACAGGACATGGCAGCGTGGGATCCTCCCGTTCCCATCGCCCTCGATCGGATCCGGCCCAAGGATGAGGCCTACTGGGATGAATTTGGAGCTGCGCCTAAGGCTTTTGTGGCTTACGCAGCAGGTCTGAATTTGTGGAGCAGTCGCTTTGGGCGTCTGACCTCGATTCGAGTCGGTGCTGCTAAAGACAGCAATCTGGAGTCGACGCAAGAGCGGTTTCAAAGGGCCTTGCTGGAGCGAATTAGCCCCATGGGGGTTGGTTTTATCTTCCAGCCGGTCAAGGAGCAAGGCTTAAGGGCATCAGCTGGAGCCACCGATTTCAGCATGCTTTTTATTTCGTTCAGCTTCTTTCTGATCACCTCGGCGGCCCTTTTGGTCGGGCTTCTGTTTCGCTTGGGTGTGGAGCAGCGGGCTCGCGAGATCGGCCTTTTACTATCCTTGGGTTATCCGCTGAAGTCCGTGCGCCGGCGCTTCTTGGCTGAGGGAGCTCTTGTGGCTGGAGCAGGCTCGCTCCTGGGTCTGGCGGGTGCTCTCGCCTATGCATGGCTGTTGATCTTTGGCCTGCGAACCTGGTGGTCGGCGGCTGTAGGATCTCCGTTCCTTTCTTTCTATGTTACTCGACTAAGTCTGATAGTGGGGTATCTGGTTTCGCTGGCCGTTGTCCTCTTTTCCATTTGGTGGGCCCTACGGAAGCTGGCCCAACTGCCAACGCCAGTGCTCCTGGGGGGCGGCACCTCCCACCCTGTGCAAGCCCGAGCGCGCCGATGGGTCAGGGTCTTGGCTCTCGCCAGTCTGGGATTGGCGATGGTTCTCATGCTCATTGCTGTTCTCACACAGGCTACCTCCTCGGTGGGATTATTTTTTGGAATTGGGACAAGCTTATTGCTGGCCGGTCTGTCTTTTTTCTCTCTCTGGCTGCGAGCCTCTCGCCGCGTTCCCATTCAGCCCCACAGGCTCGCCCTGCCGGTGCAGATTGCCGCCAGGAACAGCGCCTGGAATCCCGGGCGAAGTTTGCTTAGCACGGCTCTGGTTGCCAGCGCTTGTTTTGTCATTGTCAGCGTGGGGGCCAATCGCCATGAACCGGGCGAAGAACTCCTTCGCCGGGACTCAGGCGCGGGAGGGTTTTCCTTGCTGGCCCAATCGGACATTTCTGTGCACCAGGACTTGAACGATCCGGAAGGACGCTTTGATTTGGGCTTCTCTGACAGCGATTCGGAGAAACTGAGCGAAGTTCGGATCATGCCCTTCCGAGTGCTTCCGGGCGAGGACGTCAGCTGTCTGAACCTGTATCAACCTCAAAAGCCCCGCATCTTAGGCGTCCCGCCGGAGCAAATCGCTCGAGGAGGGTTCCAGTTTCAACAGCTGTCTAAGGATGTCGAGAATCCATGGACTTTGCTTGAACAAAGCCTGGAAGCAGGTGTCATTCCTGCTGTCGGCGATGCCAATTCTGTCCTGTGGATCCTGCATCTAGGGCTGGGTAAGGACTTGATTTTGCAAAACGAAAGAGGCGAAGAGATCAAGCTTCGCCTGGTGGCTCTTCTGCGAAGCAGCATCTTTCAAAGCGAGCTCTTGATCTCCGAGGCTAATTTCTTAAGACACTTTCCCAGTCAGAGCGGATATTCTTACTTTTTGATCGAAGCGCCGCTGGAAAAAAGACAGGAAATGGCTTCTCTATTGGAAAGCAATCTAAATCGCCATGGGCTGGACGCTACCTCCACCGCTGAGGTACTGGCCAGCTATCTGGCGGTCGAAAACACTTATCTGTCCACATTTCAAACATTGGGGGGTCTGGGCCTGCTGTTGGGCACACTGGGGCTGGGGATTGTTCTGGTGAGAAATGTCCTCGAACGCAGGGGTGAGCTGGCCACGCTTCGCGCTTTTGGCTTTCCCCGATCGAAGCTGGCCTGGATGGTCCTGGCCGAAAATGGATTTCTGCTGATGCTTGGCCTGGTGCTCGGTACGGCTTCGGCACTGGTTGCCGTGGCGCCTCATTTGGCTGGCGGCGGCGCTCCAATTCCCTGGCTGTCGCTTTCTCTAACGCTTCTGGCCGTACTTGTGGTGGGCCTGGCAGCCGGTGCCGCCGCCGTCGTCGCGGCACTGCGGGTCCCTTTGCTTCCAGCCCTCAAGGCAGAGTGATTTACGCAGCTTATCCTGGGAGGGCAAGGATCCAGAGCTCAATTGAACATAAAAAACGTTGAATTAAAAATGCCTTTGGAATTGGTCGAGCAGATACAGCTGGCAACCTATGCTAGGATTGCAGGGACATTTGAGGAGACACTGATCTATCTTGTCAGAAAAGGTCTATCTGCGGTTGCGCCGACTATCAAGCAAGGAGTCATGGATCAGTTGAATAGGTTAAACAGTTTGTGAAGATCATGGAGTAAGATGTCCGAGGACAAGACAATGGCAAAGGATATTATCCAGTGTGATCCGAGCATAATGATGGGTAAGCCCGTTGTTGCCGGTACACGTATTACTGTGGAGCTGATACTGGAGAAATTGGCCGCTGGCGAGACAGTCGAACAACTTCTCCAAGCGCATCCTCGCCTCACAAAGGAAGGCGTACAAGCCGCTTTGGCGTTTGCTGCAAAAGCCTTGAGTTCCGACGTAGTCTACCCCCTACCGAACAAAACGGCATGAATTTTCTGGTTGATGAAAGCGTCGACCAGCCAATAGTTGACCGGCTTCGGGAGAATGGTCACGATGTAATTTATATAGCGGAGATGGATCCCGGGATTTCGGATCAAAGGATTTTGGTACTAGCGAATGAAAAGGCCGCGCTTCTTGTAACGTGTGACAAAGACTTTGGTGAACTTGTGTTCCGCCAAGGAAGAGTCTCTTATGGGGTCCTGCTTATCCGGTTGGCAGGCCTGCCGGCAAGTGAAAAAGCCCATGTCACTTCCGTTGCTATTCACGAGCACGGCAGGGAACTCATTCAGCGTTTTAGTGTCGTCACTCCCGGCATGATCCGAATTCGCTCGAAACTTGATGCCTAATTAGGCAATGAAGAGCCAAGATCTGCAGACTGAGACTTATAGGGGCACCGGTTGCCGTCGCGCCTCACCTGGTTAGCGGCGGCGCTCCATTTCGCTGGCGGACACGCCTTGCCAGTGGACGGGGTGCTCGTTGCGCAATAATAGAAAGTGTCAATGAAAACCTGCTCTAAACTGTTCCCAATTCTCAATGGCAGGTGCATCGGCTGGTTGATTTTGATTTCGATCCTGTGCACACCGTTTTTGGCCAGCCGCTCATTTTCCAGGAAGGATACCAACGGGGCCGTGGTGTTGACATTTGATGACGCCGTCAAGTCGCATCGCACGGTGGTGGCTCCCCTGCTTAAAGAATTGGGGTTTGGAGCCACTTTTTTCGTCACGCACCGATGGATGGCCAATTCCAAAGAGTTTCTCACCTGGCGGGAGATCGCGGAAATCCATCGGATGGGTTTTGAAATCGGCAATCACAGCTGGACTCATCCTGACTTCTCCATCCCCAAGAACGCGGCCCGGCTACCAGCCGAGCTGGCTTTGGTGGAATACAAGCTCCGCAAGGTGGGTGTTCCCCGGCCCATCAGCTTCGCCTATAGCGGAAACGCGTTCGGTCCTGAGGCGGTGAAACAGTTGAAGAGGCTGGGCTATAAACTTGCCCGGCGCGGTATGCAGCCTGAAGTACCCTACGGGAAAGCGCAAGTCGGTCCCGTCTTTGATCCCCAGCGGCATCACCGGCTGCTCGTTCCGAGCACCGGGGATGCCTATCCCAACTGGACGCTCGAACACTTTCGACGCGTAGTCGCGCCCGCTCAGGAAGGCAGGATCGTACTTCTGCAATTTCACGGCGTTCCCGACCCGGCCCACTCCTGGGTACATACTCCGCCGGAACGTTTTCGAGAGTACATGAATTATCTGAAAGAGCAGGGCCTTCGGGTGATCGCCCTACGAGATTTGCAAAGATACTTACCTGACATGGATTCCTCCGATCCCCTTCTTGAGGCTCGTTATCCAGAATCCAGGAAGGGAAAGCTCGAGTTGCCGACCGAGGTGAGAGCCACCCGAGCCGATCTCGCTTACTGGTTAGAGAATATGCTGCGCTACCACCGATATAGCTGGGAGGAGGCTTCAGAGGCGACCGGCCTGAGTGCGGAAGTGTTGAAAAAACACGTTCGGGAATTGGGCGTAAAGACGAGCCCCTTCCCTCCCCGAGGACGGAGAAATCCCCTCCTCTTGCCCTATCCGGGGGGACGCCACCCTCGCATCGGATTTCTGGAGGGCGCCGTCAGCCCTCAGCGGGGTACCAAAGCCAGCCTTTTTCTGCCTTGGAGTGAATCCGGTTATGCAGTCGTCGATCTTCCGGAGGCTGTTTTCAGTAACCTGGGACTTATTTTTTTGGCCCATACGCACATCCCCACCCTCTGGCAGAAACAAAATGTCTGGTTGGAAAACGTCGACTGGGAGCGCCACCCGGACGGCAGCTTAAGCGGAAGCCGAGAGCTTCCCAATAAGATTTCTTTTGGAGCCTCGATTCGCCCCAGCACCGGGCAGGTAGAGATGGAGTTGTGGCTGCACAATGGCTCGAGAGAGCACCTGAGTGCTCTGCGTACCCAGGTCTGCATCATGTTGAAAGGGGCGCCGACCTTCGCCACCCAGACCAATGACAACAAGATTTTCCACAGCCCAGTGGCTGCCGTCAGGTCAGCCGAGAAAGAACGCTGGATCTTGACAGCCTGGGATCGATGCGGTCGGGTCTGGGGTAACCCGCAGGTTCCCTGTTTTCACTCCGATCCGCTACTGCCTGATTGTGCGCCGGGAGAAACGGTGCGACTTCGCGGACGGATTTGGTTCTACGAGGGCAGCCATATCGAAGGTGAGATCGAGAGGACAAGAAGACTATTTACCACCCTACCCCCATGACCTCCTCCGCTATCTGCTGGTAAGCCGACAGTGCTTCGCGAAACTCCTTTAAGGCGTCTTCGGACAGGACCCCCTCATTACGAGCAAGCTGGCTTTTCACCCGCTGGATCAGATAGTCAATCTGCTCATGCCGAGGGCGCAGCGGTTTGCCGGGTACTTCGATAAAAAACGGTGCCGTATGGGCAAAACGCACTCGCCCCGCCTCCGTCGGCTCGTAGCAGCGGACGCCAATCCAAGTAGAATCACTGATCTCGAAGCTCACGTCGATGGGGCTCTCGTAACCGCCGCTCGCCATTTCTTGGTTGACTGGACTTAAAGTGCGAAGGACACTGCCCGCCGAGACGATTTCAATTTTTGATAACGGACGGGCACTCTTTGCCCAGCCAGTGAGGTGGTAGGCTGGTCGGTCCTGCAGGGCCTGTCTGAAGCTGTAACCGGGCCATCGATCGTTGAGTTTTACCGCCAGCATTGGCCCGGTGGTGACAAAGCTTCGCCCCTGGTCCAGACCCTTGATCCAGTTGTCATAGGAGAAGCCGTTTTCGAGGTGCACATAAACGCGACCGAAACCAAGCGGCACGGGATGCACCCCTGAGGCCGTGCCGGCCGTGGGACGCAGCCGCATCCCACAGTTAAGGAGGGCATAGTAGTTCTCAAAGGTGAATTCGATCCAGCCCTTCTCCGTCATGCCGCCCTCATGACGTTCGACTTCCATGTAAGGAGGTGGCTCTTCTCCAAAATCGCTGAAGTGGAATTCCGTTCGCCAAATGTGATTGTTGGCCAGTTCGTACAGATCGACCTGCATGACCGGCACCAGCATCATCGACCACGGCCAGTTGTGCTTGTCCAATTCCAGCAGTCCTCCCTGTCGATGAACTTGCTGGGCCACCAGGCCCACAGGAGGTGCTCCGTGCTCCAATACCTGCCTGTGATTGAGCGCAAAGACAGCACCGAGTGTGTGCCGCGTCCCGCCCACGGTAAAAATCTCGTACTCCGTGTTCATGGGATAAATGACGTGCATCGGATCCACCCTGATGATTTCTGGCATCACTGGCCGGGAATTCTTGTCTCCACGATCGGGCACTGTGTACGCCTTAGTAACCCAGTAGGTCAGTGGCAGCGCAACGTTTAGATCCTCAGCCAGCATCAAGTTCGGCAGCTCGTCCAGACTGCGGTGCACGTGCGTTTCGCCCGAGTACCAGCCCAGGCGTTCCATGTTGATCCAGCGTTTCAGCTTAACGGTAATTGAAACGGGTTCCTCCTTGAGCTCGACACTTTCGCTGTGGGGGAGGTATTCCTTGCCTCGCTCAACCGTTAGCTTGTACTGGCCTGGCGGCAGCAGAGCGATGAACGGATGAGGCGATAGTGTGGTGTGCATCTCCACGCTTTTTGCGCTGCGCTGTTTGTGATATTCGACGGCCGAGCCCTCATCATCTGCCGATCGGGCGAAGAAAAAGTGACCGTCGCGTGATTGAATGTAGACTCGGGCCGGCAGGAGCTCGCCCGTCTTTGCATCCGTGATTGCGCCTCGCAGCATAACCTCTTCGCGGCCTTGTGACAGGGATGCCGTCAGCATTATTCCTGCTAAAAGCAGGGCCTGAGACAACTTACCCACCGTCATAAAGGAAACCCCGGGGACCACTGCACTCTAGCCCGCTTTGCCGGCTACAAGTCCTTTCTCACCATTTTGGGCCGATAAGCCTGCCACCATCGCAGACAATGGTTTGGCCGGTGATCATGTCGGAGCCGGTGATGATCCCTAATATTGCGGCGGCAACGTCCTCAGGCCGGCACACTTTTCCCAGAACAGCACGGGCTTCCCAAGCCTGTTTGACCGACTCATAATCTGCGCCCAGGCCCTTTTGGGTCCATCTTCCAGCGATGAAACCGGGAGCCACGGAATTCACTCGAATCGCCGGGCCCAGTACCCGGGCCAGGGAAATGGTTAAATTGATCTGAGCCGCCTTCGAAGCACAGTAAGGAATGGAACTCCCGGCTGCGGTGATTCCGGCAACGCTGGTGACGTTGACGACTTCGCCTTCACCAGAGGCCTCCATGTATTTGCGTGCGGCCCTGGTGCACTGGAACGTGCCCTTCAGATTGACGCCAAGGATACGATTCCAATGCTCGTCGGTGACGTCTTCCAGATGGGAATGAGGGATGAATTTAGTGGTGCCTGCATTGTTCACTAGAATGTCCAACCGACCAAACTCTTTGGCTGCCACATCCATCATGGCTCGACAGGCGTCGTCCTCAGATACGTCCGCTTGAAAGCTAAAGGCTTGTACACCAAAAGTGCGCGCTTCTTCTACCGTCTGCTCTGCTTCTTCCCGCGAACGGCTGTAATTCACCAGAACCGCGCAATCGCCTCTGGCCAGAGCGAGGGCCGTCGCCTTTCCAACGCCCCGGCTTGCTCCCGTGATTATTGCTGCCTTTCCTTTTATGTTCATAGCACGCTCAAGAGCGTTTAGACTTGCTCAATTAAAAAGTCCGGGTTCCACGAACTTTCGTGGCTACGTAGTACACGGACGTTCGCGTAGTGATATAAAGGCCTGTAAAACCGGCACCCCAGGCGCAGTTGCTGGCGCTTTCCGGTGTAACAACCGTACCTAGATGTCTTCCGGCGGCGGAAAAGACCCAGACTCCTTCGGGGCCCGCCACATACAGGTTGCCGGCCTCATCAGTGTTGAGGCCGGCAGGACCGCCAGTGAGATCCGATTCCAGCCGGGCTACCACATGCGCATCGGAGAGTGATCCGTCGCTGCCAATGTGGTAACGCCAGACCTTCCGTCGCCCCGAGTCGGTCACGTAGAGGGTCAATTGTTTCGGTCCCAGAGCGACGCCCTTTGGGCGCTCCAAGCGATGCGTGGCCACTCTCACCTCCCCTTCCCGAGTTATCTGATAGACCGCTGAAAAATCAGTTCTGCTTGGGTCAGGCGGCGCACTGTGGTCTCGAAGATCTGAGAAATAGATGCTCCCGTCAACGGCGTAAATCAGATCGTTAGGAGCGTTGAGGAGCTTGCCAGCGAGCTTTTCTGCCAGGACTGTAATCTTACCGTCTTTCTCAGTGCGTATAACCCGTCCGGCGGCTCTCTCACATGCGAGCAGCCGCCCCTGATGGTCGAAGGTCAGACCGTGAGCACCGTGAGAGTCTCGACGGAAAACAGTGAGCCGGCCACCGGGCGGCCCGGTTTTTCCTGGCTCCGGCGTCCACTTCATAATTCGCTCCCCTCCAGTGTCACTGAAGAGCAGAAAGCCGATCCGGCTGAAGACCGGGCCGCCGGCAAACCGGAAGCCTGCAGCAACCCTCTGCAGCCGAGCGTCGGGGTCCACAAGGGTGTGGAAAGCAGGATCAATGGTTTGAATAGCCGATGGCATCGTATCAGGACCCCGGGCCATGCGCGTAATACGATTTCACAGGCGCCTCATATGCGATGTTGAGCATCGGTGTTTCTATTCGCGTGTGTCCCTGATAGCGCGATTCCATCAGAAAAGCCAGGGCACCTGTGGTCAGCAGAGTGCGCTCCACCGGGTAGTCAGTTTTCCCGCTAATAAAAGTCCGGGCGATGGAATCGACCAAGGGGCTGAAGTTGTTCGAGTTTTCTCTGGGGATGTAGCAAAGCGTGGAGAGGATGTCGCTTGCCCCTTTGACCCGAAAGGCTGCCAGGTACTCGCTAACCATTCCACCCAGCATCAAGATCGTTGCCTTCAATCCGTCGTTGTATTCCAGGAAACAGGCTACTGGGTTTTTTACCAGTTCGTCGGGACGCCCCGGAACCACCTTCTGCCCGCGTGCCAGTGCTGCCTGCATAAGTTCGCGTGACCAGCGACCTTCGTTGGCTGCGCGCCAGACCGCATCTCCCTCGACGTGCTGAACGGCGCGTACACCCGTCTCCCCGCCTCGTCGCCGCTCCACGAAGCACTGCAAGACCTCGAGATTGTGAAAGATGCCTCCGTCGGCAACCCAGCCACCACCTATTTCCAGCGCTTCCTCGAAGTGCGTCCCCAGAGGGAAATCCAGCTCGGGACGCCGGAAGGTCACCGAAACCGAGGAGCCGGCCATCAGCGGAAATCCCAATTCGCGGGACTGATCGTACATCCACCGGGCCTGTCTCCAGTCGTAGGAAAGGTGCTTATCGACAAAGACGGGAACTGCACGGCCCGAACTTCGGAAGACCTCTACCACCTGCTGCATAAACTTGTAACGGGGATACAACTTTTGCAGCTTGCTGTTGGTGGGATAGTCACCGTGCTCACCGATCAGCAGCACGCCATCGACCGCGAGTTTCCCGGTGCCCAGGGTGAGCGCGTCAGCGATGGAAGAATAGATCTTGAAACCGTAGGCCATGGAGAGTCGACGGCTGATGTCGGCCGGGTGGATCTGATCCACGGATAGTGAAACAATATCGCAGGGTGGCGGGTAGTACTGCTCATTAATCCAGTAGCCCTCAAGGAATCGAGTGATGAAATTGTCGCTGTGTGAGCGCACATGGTAGGTGGTGGAAAGCGCGGCTATTTTCTTGCGTCCCTTGGACCTGAGAGCCCAAGGAGCAAGCACGGGGACAGCAACCGTTTGCAGAAAGGTTCGCCGCTTCATAGCGTGTTTCCCCGATCCAATAGCAGAATACTCATGTTTGCAAAACCCGCATCGCCTTTCCTGGAGTCTATCGTAACTCCATTTTCTGTGCCACCTCTGCGGCTTTTTTTCATCACGCACAGCAGATTCTCTCCCAATGCTTTTGTCGATGTTTGGAAAAACGATAAATTAGGCTAAGGAGTGGGTAATCCGTGAAGATCACCAAAATTGATACGAGCCTGTACCGCTTTCCGGCTCACCGGAAGATCGTCGATGCCATCCAGGAGTTTACACACATGGAGGTGATCGCGGCCACGATTTATACCGATGAAGGAACCAGCGGGATGGGCTACTCCTATACGATCGGTCGCGGCGGTAGGGCGACCAAGGTCTTGCTCGACAGCGAAGTGGTTTCCCTCATTCTTGGAGAGGATCCCGCCGACATCGAGCGCCTCTGGGAGAAAATGTGGTGGTCTCTGCATTGGGTCGGCCGGCAGGGATTAGTGTCGCTCGCCATGGCAGCCATGGATATCGCGCTATGGGACCTGAAGGCCAAGCACGCCGGCCTGCCCCTGTACAAACTTCTCGGTGCCGCGCGAGACAAAATGCCGGTCTACGATACCGATTGCGGGTGGCTTAACCACAGCCAGGAAGAACTCGTCCGCGAAGCGAGTGTTCTGGTCCAGCAGGGATTCACTGGGATCAAGATCAAGGTCGGCAAAGAGAAGCGCTCCGAGGATGTGGAACGTCTTAGGGTGGTAAGGAAGGCGATTGGTCAGGATACCAAGCTCATGGTGGACGCCAACCTACGCTGGAGCGCCGGCGAGGCCATTGCCCGTGCGCAGCTCTTCGAGGAGTTCGATCTTTTCTGGCTCGAGGAACCCATCGAAGCCGATGACGTGCTGGGCCACGAAAAACTGCGTCAGCGTACGTCCATTCCAATCGCCGTGGGAGAAAGCCTCTACAACCGGCATGTTTTCAAAGAGTACCTGGCACGCGGGGCTGCCACAATTTTGCAGCCCGATGTGGGCCGCGTGGGAGGTGTGACCGAATGGCTTCGAATCGCTCATATGGCACACAGCTTCAACGTCTCAGTCTCGCCGCACTTCCTGATGGAGCTGCACATCCACTTGGCGTGTGCGGTTCCAAATGCCCTTTGGGTCGAACATATTCCGTTTTTGAATCGATTCGTTCAAGAGCCCTTAAGTGTGGAAGAAGGTTACGCTTTCCCGCCAAATAGACCCGGGCATGGAGTGCTCTTCAACCAGCAGAAGTCCGAGCCACACCTGGTGGAAACGAATTCCTGGCCCTGCGAGTAAGCGGAAAAGCAATTTCCTGTTCTTACAAGTTTGTGATATGAGGTAACGACAAGTACGAACCATGACAAGGAAGGTGTTCTTATGCGCATTCTTATTGTTTCCCTTCTCGCCACGGCGCTAACGGCCATCGTCGCGGTGGGCTTTACATATCGAGACGAGCCCTCGACTGAGGGAATGACGGTTCCCCAGTACGACGAAGACGGCGCTCTTCTGCGTCCCAAGGATTTTCACACCTGGGTTTTCGTCGGAGCATCGATCGGTCTGAGCTACTCGGAAGAGAGCAAACGCAGCGGACCAGGGCTGTTCCACAACGTCTACATGCAGCCCCAAGCCTACCAATATTACGTCAAAACCGGAAAGTTTCCGAAAAAAACGATGTTCGCCATGGCCGTCTACAAGCCTACGCAGAAGGCATCGATCAACCGGCAAGGATTCTTCGAAGACGAGTTTGTTTCCTTGGAAGTTGCACTCAAAGACCACGAGCACTTCGATGAGGGCTGGGCCTATTTTGACTTCGGCAAGTCCCGCGACCGAGCAACCGCCTTTCCCAAGGAGCGCTGCCATTCATGCCACTCCGCGCACGGCGCTGAGGACAATGTCTTCGTTCAATTCTATCCCGTTCTGCAGGAGGTGAAGAAGGCAGAGAAAGCCCACGACGAGCAGTAACCCTTAGCCCCACTTAACGCCAGACTAGCCGCGCAGCCGGCCCATCACTGACCAGACTGCCTCCACGCGGTTGCCCCGACAAGCGTAAAGCCGGTCATAGAGGTTTACCGACGGGTCGCAGTGGGGAATGATGAATTCCAGCCTATCGCCCAGCTTGATCTCACGGCTGGGAGAAGTCAGCGTAAGAATGCCGAATTCGTCCCCTCCCCACCTGTAGGTCACGCCAGTCACGTCCTTGGCCTCAGGTCCGAAGGAGCGATCAGTGGAGAAAGCCTTTAATCCGGCATCCAGCGTAACCCGGTCCGGGTGATTGGCACTCACCACGGTAGCCATCACGGTCAGTGAATGACCAAAATCATTGTAAATTTCTCCATTGCGGCCCCCGATACGGCGGTAGTCCAGGTCCATGAAGATGTAGGATCCAACTTGAAGTTCAGTCAACTCCGCTAGATCGCTATCAATGTTGTAGGTGCCTGTGCTGGTGCCGGAGAAAATTTCCACCGGTAATCCCTCCTTTGCCAGCTTTTTCCGAGTCTCGGCGGCCTGGGTCATGGCCGCAAGCGAATGCGCCTTACGATTTTCAAAACCGACCACGTGGGACGAGCCTCCGGAATAGGCCTGCAATCCTCGAAGCTTCAAGTTCTTTGACCGACTCACGTGCAAGGCCAGATCCAGGGCCGGCTGACCCGGCAAGACACCTGTTCTGCGGTCGCCCACATTCAGATCCACCACCACGTTGAGGGTTCGGCCTTGAGCTGCCGCTGCTGCCTGAAAAAGTTCAACTTGCCGAGGATGGTCCACAACCACCATAAGATCTGCAGCCTTAGCGGCCAGGCGCACCATGCGCTCGATCTTGTTGGGACTGGTGATCGGTGAGGTCAGGAGCACACCGCGAACTTTCCCGGCCACCATCATCTCGGCCTCTGGAACCGTCGCCACGCACACGCCCAGCGCTCCCGCCTCCAATTGTCGCCGGGCCACCTCGACGCATTTGTGCGTCTTGGCATGCGGTCTCAGGGCCTTACCGTTGGAGCTTGCGTGTTTGGCCATCTTTTTTAGATTGGCTTCGAAAATGTCCAGGTCCAAAAGTAAGGCCGGCGTGGGCAGATCCTCTTTTGTCAAGCCCTTTGTTTTGCCCTCGCGAGAAATCAAGCGGTTCACCTCCTCCGTGTGGCCCCTCTTGCCGGCAGTCAATCCTTGAGCCAGTACTTGACTGGCCCGTGAACTCTCTAAGGCCACTCCGGTGGTCACGGTTGTTTGAATGAATTGTCGTCTCGTAGTTTTCACCTCAAATCCCCCTTTTGAGGGTTCATAGCACGAAAACGAAAACAAAACAAGCCGGGGTGGGGTCTGACCACGGTACCGGCAAAGTCAGGATAAGCGCTGGACAATGCGAAGATTGTAAGTGCCACTGGTGGGCGGGCGGAAGGAGTTCGGATCACGAGATGGGTCAAAAGAGGTGTTGCGGGGGTGTTGAAGGCAGAGGTCGATGTGGGCGAGAGGGAAGAGGTTTCTCTGGTTGGGCTCGGGCTAGGGTGCGGTTAAATACGGATGAGGCCCAGAGCAAGATGGGGTCGAGCGGCGAGTTCGCGTAGCGCTGAAGCGATGTTGTGGTAATGGGCAAGCCGCAGCACACTAATGGCGAAGTTGCGTAAGCAAGCCATGGTGAGAGGACCGTTGCCGGTGCGGATTTGCGAGCGGTCTTCATCGTAGGTTACATCGCGCACCCAGTGCAGTCGGTTCTCGATCTCCCAGTGGCCGCGGTTCAGTTCCAGCAGACTTTCCGGTCCGGCTTGGTGGGGGGTGAGGCTGGTGATGACGTAGGCGGTCTCCTGCCTGGTTTTTCCCGATTTCAGCTCCTGGCTGAACCGCTCGATGACGGCCACCTGCCCGCAATGAGGAAACTCCACGTAGTCGTTCAGTGCGGTACTGGTCCAGATTTTGCGGATTTCCAAACGACCGTGGCCTTTCTCCGTGCTTTCATGCTGAGGGGGGAAAAGCCTCGCTCAGGCCGAGGTCGGCGATGTCTTCTTTCAGCTGGGGTTGGTTGTCTTTGACCGTGAACACATAGTCGGCCTGTTTGTCTTCCACCAGGAAACGGGCCAACTCTTTTTGGGTATGCATCGCATCGGCCGTCACCACTTTGCCGGCCAGATCCAGGGGCCGCAGCAACGGTTTGGCGGCCGGAATTTCGTTGCTCTTGGTTTCCACCTGCTGCTGTGCCAGCGTGATCCCTTGCTGATGAACAAAGGCACTGAGCAGGTGAATTTGACGGCCCTTCTCCTGCCGGGCCCCGCGCAGGGTCTTGCCGTCCAAAGCGATGGCCTGCTGCGGAGCCGACTTCAGGCTCGTTAACCATCCGAGCAGGGCGCGGTCCACCGCCTCCACGTCGACCTCCTGCAGGAAGCGGCGAATCGCCGACTCACTGGGAGGCTGGTAGCGCGCCGTGCCAGGCTTCTTGCGGCAGCGCAGACGCTTGAGCATCTTCTGCGAACAACGCCCGGCCCACTCGCCGATAGCAGGTAGGAGCGGGCTCCGCTTAAGACCGCGCAGATCGACACCGCCAGAATGCTCAGTCTCTGGTGGCGGATGCCGCGCCGTTTGCGGGGCTCCGGTACCACCCGCAAACACGCCATCAGATCATCGCTTTGTGGGATCGAGAGTTTCATCTGAAAAATCCTCCGAGTCAGTTGTGGATCGGGACGGGGGTCGGCTAAGCGCTGGCACGCCCCCTTTTCTAAAGGGCGCACCCAAACCCGCTTCGGGGCCCCGTGTTCCACGTAATGGGCTCCCCGCTTGCCAAACCCTCTCGTCTTTCCCAGTTCCCGCCAACCCGCGGCTCGGTAGCAAGTCCCCTGAAAACGACGCGGGTCGACAAACGTTTCCGCCAGCAAAATCGGGTGACCGTAATGACGCTGCCAATCCGAGCAGAGTCGCTTCACGTTTAAGCCCAACACGCGCGAGGCTAAATTGCGCCTGGCTCCTGGCGCCAGGATTAAAAAACGGGAGTTATTGGCAATCAGGTGCAAGCGTTGCCACTGCAGCGCCCGGGGCCAGCCGATCCACTCATCCCGCACCCCGCACTTGAGCGCCGCTGACGACCAGCTCAGCAGCGCCACCCACTCCCCTCTCCAGAGCGCCACATAGCGAATCGACTCCCCCATCAAGGCATGAAAACCCAGGTAGTGATGGCGCTTCATCAGTTCTTCCCAGCGCTTCCGCTCCCTCCAATCAATCGGTCGCACCACCACCTCGCCCAGCCCAGGCCAGACCTCCATATCCTGCGCCATACCTCCTTTTTACCAGAGCACTCTGGGAAAGTCCAGTAGTTTCTGTTAAACCTGTACTCGTAGGAACTTACGCATTACTTTGATTTAGCCCTGGGGGTCTGACCCACAACCCGGCTCCACAAAGCTCGTTCAAACATTATCGGTCAGCACCCACGGTTGCCGATATGCCCGGCTGAGGTAGCCATTCGCTTCCTTGTCATCGACAAAGCTCTCAGTCTTGCTATTGAAGTGGAGCTTGCGATCCACTCGCATTGCGATGTTGCCAATGTGAACCAGCACTGTGGAGAGATAACCAATCTCGATGTCACAAACCGGTCGTTGGCGGGTGCGGACGCATTCGACGAAGTTGCGATAGTGCGCATCGGGAAGGTCAACCGCGTTCAAGTTGGGACCTGGGTGATTGTCTCTTGTGTACACTTTCCAACCTTGCTGGTCCAAAATCATGTACCCCTCCGAGCCGTAGACAGCAACGCCGTTGTCAGCCCCTTCTATCTTGTAGGGTGCCCAGATCCGCATCTCGAAGAGGAGCATCTTATCAGGATATTCGAAAGCCGCGATCTGGGTGTCAGGGGTTTCCTGATCGTCGTCGAAGAAGAGCTTTGCGCCGGAACAGCCGGCAGCCTGAGGATAATCAACGTCCAACGCCCACCGGGCAATGTCCAGCTGGTGTACCCCGTCGTTACCCATATCACCGGTGCCATAATCCCAGATCCAGTGCCAGTTGTAGTGAAAACGGTTCGGGTTAAAGGGGCGTTTCGGGGCCGGTCCCAGCCACATGTCATAGTCGACCCCGTGTGGAACCGCGCCGTCCGATTTGCGGCCGATGTTCTTGCGTCGCTGGCTATTCCACGCCTTGGCCATGAGAATCCTTCCGAGTTGACCCGAGCGGGCAAACTCGATCCCGGCCTGAACCGTGGCACGGCTGCGGTTCTGTGTACCCACCTGGACGACCCGGTTGTACTTGCGAGCTGCCTGGACCATCAGCCGGCCTTCTCGAAGGTTATGCGAGATGGGCTTTTCCACATAGACATCTTTCCCCGCCTGACAAGCGAGGATGGTCGCCGGTGCATGCCAATGATCGGGAGTGGCTACGACCAGAGCATTCACCGCCGGATCGTCCAGAATTCGACGAAAGTCTCCCACCACCTCGGGTTTCTTCCCTTTGGCCTGCTCTACAATCCGGAGGGCGGGAGCAACCACGTTTTGATCGACATCGCAAATGTAGGCGACCTCGACATCAGACAGAGCCGCAAACTCCCGGGCCAGCTCAGTACGAGAGCACGACAGCGCGAAAGCACGAAGTCACGAACGCTTATGCCAGCTCTACGGGCCTGCCAGTCGCTGCCGAATGGTAAGCCGCCAAGAGCACCTTCAGAATTTCAGCCCCCTCAGCCGCACTCATGTCACTTTCTCGCCCTGTCTCCAGGCAATCGACGAAAAAGGATGGGTCAGACTGAGTGGCAGCCTGCATCGTAGTCCAAGTAAATTTCCTGACACCTCCCATGATTTCGGTGGTACTCCTCCAGAATCCCATAGGGTCTTCCGGATGAGGTGGTCCGGGGCGCCATGCGGGCGCATCGCCGTAAACTTCTAAGCGGGGCCGGGAGGCATCTACGAGCTGCGACGCCCGGGTGCCGATCAGGTACAGCCGCATGGGTCCGGAAGCGGGATGGCTCAGCCATCCGATCCGTCCCCCGCTGAGGGTTCCGACCAATCCTCCTTCAAATTCGAGGGTCACGGCGGCAAAGTCTTCCACGTCATTTCTCTGGTGCTCCCGAAAAAAGTAGTTGGCAGTCCGGGCATATACCCGCCGCACCGGCCGGCCGCCGAGCCCGCGCATGAGTCCAATCGAGTAGACTCCTGTGGTGAACAGCTCGCGTTTAGAATCCAGAAACGTGAAGCGTCGCGGTGGGAAGTGCTCTTTCCGAAGCCGGTTCAGATCCGCAGTCCCTGAGCGCCCCTTGGCAAAGTGGAGATCACAGTGGATACCCACCAGGTCACCCAGTTGTCCACTGGCAACCAGGCGTTTCGCGCCCTGGACCCAGGGCATTCGCAGCATGCTATACATCTGGCTGTTGACCTTGGCCCGGTGGACAGCGGCAACCAGCCGGGCCGCTTGTTCGTTTGTCGTGGCAAGCGGCTTATCCAGATATAGGTGTTTTCCTGCATTGGCACACCGTATTGCGACCCGGGCTCGACGCTCGAATTCGACACAAACGCTGGCTATGTGAACATCCGCGCGTGTGAGAGACTGGTCAAGGTCGGGCAAAAGCGGTACTCCGAGTCGCTCAGCCAGTTCCTGATTCCAGCCGGCCCGCCGAGGTTCAACATCAGCCTCGTCAGTCACTGCAATGAGCTCACACCGAGGATCAGTTGCAAACTGCACGGCGTAGTTTTCCTGATGGGTTCGGCCCCCACCCACCAGCAAGATACCGTATTTCGAACTCATCAATCAGCTCCCTTGACCACAGATACGGGTTCTCCTTTGCTTAGAGATTGCCGCACCGCTTCTTGGGCATGCTGGCCTGTTGTGGTCACCTTAAAGAATTGAAAGCCGGGGACATCGACAAACTGCTGGTTCAAAGCCTTTTCATTGTTCTCATGATACAGTGTTCCGTGATTACCTATTACAAGCAAGTCGACGCGGGGCAGCTCGTGGCGCAGCATTGCCACGGTCACCAGTGCAGTTTGCCCTGCCTCCAGCTCCACCTGGACAGCCAAATGCCCGCTCTTGACACTTCCCCGGGCATAGACCCTCTGGACCTGCGCTCGCAGTACCTCCCCCGCTAGAGCTACACCTTCTCCAGCAGCAGGCAGCAGGTGTCCGTGGTCGGCCGAGACTGCCAAAACCAGACGAGCAAAAACGGGTTCCCCCAGATGTCCGGAGGAGATCTTTTCTAATACCGCCTCACGCAGACGTCTTAAATAACTCACTGAAGCGGCTTCCGGAATCTTCACACCACCTCGTATAAAATGGCCGTGTACTTCCCGCCTGTGAGAGTGTTCCGGATGGTGGGCCAGACACGCTGGTGTTCATCCGTCGCTACCCACTGCTTGCGTTGATCCTCAGTTGCAAAGCTGATCAGGAGGCGATACTTGCGATTGGCAGGACCTGGACCGGCAAGCGTTTCACGAAGTTTCAGCAATTTCACCCCCCCGAAGCCGGGCTGCTTGCTGATAGCTGGACGGAAAATCTTGTGGTAGTTTTCCACCATTTCTTTTTCTCGCGAAGGGTCAACTTCAAGGTCTAGGTGAAGCTGAATCGCGTTTCCTGCCGCCCACAAGCGCCGATTCGAGAGAATTCCCATTCCTAAAAGAGTCAGTAGACATTTTCGACGATTCATGACACTGATTGTACAGCCAGGTTCGCCGAGGGAGAAACAAATTTTATGACCACCGATTCCACTCCTGAACGGACGACGGATCTTTGGTGTTTTCGTGCCCTCGTGCTCTGGTCGTAGTGCGGAAGCAGAGGGATGAAGCCTGAAACTAATTCCACCAAACGACATCTGAATGAGCCAGAAAGACTTCTCCCATTCCTGCCTCGCCGAGCTTCTCCAGAATCTTGTAATGGCTGATGCTCTCACCGACCACGCTCGCCCCCCTTCTCAATTTGTGCAAAGGGGTTTTGCCTAAATGTTACGCCTTTGGTGTATTACAAGGCAATCTCAACTGGAGTGAGGTAAGATCTTTAATCATTCAATTAAGGACCTAACTTAACTTGGCGTTGGAGCGGACGCAATGACGCACGCCTTTGGTGGACAATGGTTCTATACCCTCGATGAACGGTGATAGAGGGGAGTGTTATGCCACCTTCGAAATTTCTTTCGCCTCATATTCCGGAAACATGATGATGGCAGGGTGAACCCCGAAAGCCTTGGCGAGTTGGAGTGCGCGCTTTTTCCCAATGTCAACACGATCGTTCTCAAGCAGGCTGATGTTAGTGGCAGAGATCTTGGAACGCTTGGCCAGCTCCGCCTGGGTCCACTCCTTCAGTTCCCGGAGCAGGCGAATAACCTCTCCGGTTGTAAGGGTGGCGTGCTGCTGTGCCGGAACAAACCGGCCTGACTTTTTTAACATTTTGACGTACCTCCTAATAGTCGTGTGGCGTAATTCCGAGCACGTATACGGTCACTTCACTCCGTTCGACTTTGTAAATAACTCGATACTGTAGGCTCAGCCGGGACGATCTTTGACCGGCCCGCTTTCCTGTCAGCTTTTCGTCGCCGAACCCTGGAAAGCTCCTGATGATCTCGGGGCCATGGCGGAAGACAAGGGCCTTCCAGAGTTCGTATTTCTTGGTCACCTGCTTTGGGAGTTTCCTGCAGATCTTTGCCATGTTCGGTGCTTCTTTGACACGCCACAGTAGGTTATTAGAAATAATAACCTATTATAAACGATGAGTCAAGGTGCGATCGAAATGTCCGGTCGAAGGGAATGCATAGGAATGGGTGCCCCGCTGCGGTGATGTCCTTGCGCGTCCATTTTCGCTTCAGGGTGCCCAGTGCTTCAGCGAGACACAGCAGCGTCGCACAAAAGTTCGTATTCGAATTGAAGAACTGGCGTATTGGACCGCAGTCGCCTTCGTTGACCACCAGCTTTACCAACGCCGAAGCATCGAGATAGTGAGTCCTCACCCATTCAAAACCAGCCATCCATTTTTTCTCCCAGCGTCCCTATTCCACGTCCACAGAGCCCGCGCCCGCCGCCGCAGGCATTGGGCGGTCTAACGCTGCGCACCATTGCCGAGAGGTGGGTCGTCATGGTTGCTCCCCGGCGTTTCCGCTATCGGCGTTATGCCATCCGCCAGTCGTTTGAAATGAATCTTCGCCGAAAATCTGCCCGTACACGTCTTCAACCTGCGCTGTTTCGTCCTGCGTCAGCGCGGCAAACTCCTTCTTACGAGCCCGCTTTGACAAATGCCCCTGATTCTGGTGAAGGAAGCGAAACAATAAGTCGACCGTCCGGTCCGGCATATCGATCATGGATTTAACGCGGCTTCTAAACCGGTCATACCGCCGCAGAAATTCTGTCTCATACGGCAAATCCTGTTCGATCGTCCACCTCACGCACTCATACAGAAACTCGGCGTGCGGTGTCGCATCAAAGAAGCAGTAATAGTCGCCGCTATCATTCAGTACGCGCACATTGCCGTCCTCGGTCGGCTGCCACTCGACAAGCAGCAGAAGACGCGCAGAATAGTCCTGCAGAACCTGCCGATATTCGTCGATCCGGTCCAAAATGGCGGGCCCGTGGTCGAACGCGATCATGCCTTCCATCAGAGAGGGAAGATCCTCGGGCCGCGCGCTGATGTGATCTGGCCGGGGCGCGCGCGTTTCGCGATCGTGTTCGCCGACAAAGCCGTCTTCCTCTCGAAGGCCAAGGCGCACAAAACGCGCATCGCCAATGACGCGGCCCCATCGCTGGATACGATTCTGCGGAGGATGCTCCCCTTCAATGGCATACTCATCTTCGACAGTTTCAAAATGTAAGCTTCGCCTTACCAATGAGTTAGAGGCGCGGCTTTAGGGCTTGGCACTACGTTCCTCTGTTTGTGAAGGTGGGCTTTGCCTCATGGCCGATCCGCTTCCACTTTTCTGA
>JALLON010000030.1 GCA_027717925.1 Acidobacteria bacterium AH-259-G07
GGCTCGCGACAATGCTCTCTCACAGGCGCGCTTTGCGTTTCGCTGGGAAGACCAATTCAATCTGTCTTTAGATCCGGAGACGGCTCGGGAATTTCATGATGAGACTCTTCCAGCAGCGGGTGCCAAAATCGCCCACTTTTGCTCAATGTGCGGACCCCGCTTTTGCTCGATGGAGATCACTCAACAGGTACGCGATTATGCCGCCCAGAAAGGCCTCGATGAGCAAACGGCATTGGAGGTGGGAATGAGGGAGAAGGCGGAGGAATTCAGAATCCAGAATTCAGAAGGCTAACCCGTGACAGGCTAACCGCAGACAACAGACCACTGACCACACAACAGACAGCTGACAACTGACCGGCCCTGCGCGCCGAGAGCAATGGAGCAATAGAACAACGGGTCTCCGCATAAACTCAAAACTCATTAGCTCGAAAGCTCAAGAGCTCAAAAAGGTCACAGCCGAGAGCTGAGTTCTGACTCCTTCACTTACTTTCATACAGTATTGATAGGTTACACTAGAGATTAGTAGCGATTTTCGTATTAGGAAAATGAAGGAAGCGGAGGCCCGTAACTTAAAAGAGCCAACACATCAAAGGGGACCATCTCCCGAGATCTCCCCGACCCCGGGCATGCCTTCGCGAAGCGGCAAAGTCATCCTAGGCAGAACCCTCCCTTCATTGATGGATGAGGCCTGCGAGCGAAATCCGAATCCCAAGGCTTTCAACCAGCCAACCAAGGACGGTTGGATCTCCGTTTCGACTCAGGAGTTTTGCTCACGCTCCGAGTCGATGGCACTGGGCCTGTTGGGACTGGGCCTGGCGCGAGGAGATCGAGTGGGACTGTTCATGGAGAGTGACGTTCATTTTTGTGTCGCTGACATGGCGTGCCTGATTGCAGGCCTGATCGATGTGCCCATCTATCTCACTCACGCTCCGAGTGCAATCCGCTTTGTGCTGCAGCACACAGAAGCGCGGGCACTGGTCCTGACACATCTGCACGCGCTCGAGACCATCACTCCGTTTCTAGGAGAGTTACCGCAACTGAAGACCATAGTAGTGGTCGAAGCCGCAGAAGAGGACCTGTGGACCGAGCGGGCCCGTTTACCGAGAGACCTTCAGCTGATTTCTCTAGATGAGGTTCTAACTCGGGGGCGAGTGCGGCAGGAGGACAAACCAGGGTCGTCTAAAGAACTGAAGTCGGAGATCCATGCTCAGGATCTCGCCACCATTGTCTACACCTCTGGTACAACCGGAACGCCCAAGGGGGTCATGCTCACCCATGAAAATATTTCCTTCAACGTGCTGGCCTCTTTTTCAAGATTAGTCGGGCTCGAGCCACAGCTGGCCGGTGTGGTGATTTCCTTTTTGCCGTTGAGTCACAGCTTTGCCCGAACAATTCAGTACGGATTTCTAAACTACGGTTACAGCGTCTATTTCACGACCCCTGATTCTCTGGCAGTGCATCTCAAAGAGATCAAGCCCACAATTTTTGCTGCGGTGCCACGGGTACTGGACAAGCTTTACGACCGGATTCTCGAGGCCGGCGGTGAGCTCAGAGGTATCCGCAAGACTATTTTTCAGTGGGGGTTGCGGACCGCACAGGTCTTTGAGCTGGGCAAGAAGCCCTCACGGTTTTACTCTTCGAGGCATGCCGTTGTCGACCGACTCGTGTATTCGAAATGGCGGGCCGCGCTGGGCGGTCGCCTGGAGTTTATTGTTTGCGGTGGAGCTCCGCTAAGAGCAGACTTGGTGAACATTTTTGCTGCGGCTGGTGTCAATGTACTGCAGGGATATGGGTTGACCGAGACCAGTCCGATCATTTCCTGTAACCTCCCGGAAACCAACCGGGCGGGGACGGTGGGAGCACCCCTGGTGGGACTAGAAGTGGCGATTGCAGAAGACGGGGAAATCCTGACGCGAGGTCCCCATGTCATGCGGGGATATTACAGAAATCCCCAGGCCACTCGAGAAGTCGTGGATGAGAAGGGCTGGTTCCACACCGGGGATGTCGGCGAGTTTACCTCGCAAGGTCTCTTAAAGGTAACGGATCGCAAGAAAGATCTTTTCAAGCTCTCAACCGGGAAGTATGTGATGCCTCAGCTGCTCGAGAACCGACTTCAAAAGGACTCGTTGGTGGAACACGCTGTGGTTGTGGGAGCAGGGCAAAAGTTTTGTGCAGCACTCCTCTTTCCTGATCTGGAAAATCTCAGGATCTACTCTCGGCGGAAGCGGCTGGACTCTGCGATGCCGGCTGAGGAACTATTGAAGTTCCCGGCGGTAACGAGCCATTTTGAAACGCTGGTAGAGGAGAGTAACGCGGATCTTCCTCATTGGTCGACCATCAAGCGGTTCAAGCTCGTACCGGATCGCCTTACCATTGAAAACGGAATGCTGACGCCTACCTTAAAGGTGCGGCGTGCGAAGGTTCGAAAGACTTTTGCCGAGGAAATATCCCGCCTCTACACAGACTCTGAGAGCGAGTCCCGAGAAGAGCCCTCAACGGGTTAACCAACACAGCTGTCAGCTGTCAGTTGTCAGTTGTCTATGGTACTTCCACCAGATCCAGCTAAAGACGGTGAGCAGCGCTATTACGTGTGGCCAAAAAATTCTCGGATCGGCCCAGCTGAGTCCCAGAAATGTCCAGTTAGAGAGTGGGTAGAAAATAGGGGTGAGATACCGCTCGTGGGTGGGCACATCCATGACAATGTGCAGCAGGTAAGGCAGGGCAAACCACAGCCATCGACGTTTGCCCAACAGAAGCAGGGTCCCCAGTACCAAGGTCATAATCACCAGGCTGTGGGTATAAACGTAATAGCCGTGATAGGCCTGGACAAGATCCGGTGGCAGTGGTGGGCCATCGGCTCGCCAGATCCCAGGGTTTCGACTTACAAAAAGCGCCGCCCAGCCTTTGTCCAACACCTGTTCAATCTTGGAAGGGATGAGGTAGAGTAAATCAGGGCCGGCCCCGCAAAGTGCGCCCAGGCGGGCCGCTTTCGGCCCGCGCCAGCGAAGCGCAGCGTATCCCCAGGCGGCATGAGAAAAAGTGTCCATGCGAACTCAGGCCAGCTGCCATACCTGCGGGGTGGCCAATTCCACGCTGTTGCCGGCCGGATCACGAAAATAGAGCGAGTATCCTCCCTCTGGCCAGGAGACTTCTTCTTCTATCTCGACGCCATTTCTGTGCAAGTGCTCTTGCCACCTGGCAATGTCGCTCTGCGGGATGGCAAAGGCCACATGTCCACTGCCCTGACTTCCATGGGGGACCGATTCAGTCGGTTTCACGGTTTCCACCGGATTGAAAAGCAAGAACATTCCGTTTCCACAGCGAAAGAAAACATGGCGATTCCCGCCCCGGGCGAAGACTGACAATCCCAAGACTTGGCTGTAAAATCTCTCCGCTGTCTTGAGGTCCTCCACGTAAAGACAGGTTTCAAGTACTCGTTCCACTCGCATGTTCACTTCCCTTCCTCAGAAAGTTCCCCGGCGAGCGTTTCTCTAAACTCAAATTCCTCTTGGCAGCACCAACATGGACCCGGCTCAAAGGAAGTGATGTTGCAGACCTCGCACCGGTAGTACAAATCGTACAGCCTCCCCCCGCGCACCGAACGTACTTGGATGATTTCCAGGTTTCCACCTCGCAGCCACCCGGTTATCTGAAGTTCTTTTTCGCGGACCCGCGGGTCCACGAAGATTTGAGTCCTCGGATCGGTGGGCGAAAAGGTGTAAAGCTTGCCATCAGAGGAGAGCAGTCCAAATCGGCGTTGAGCTTCCTTGACCCTCTCCTGAGAGGACTGCGGTTGGCCCGACCCATCCAGCAAGACTATTCGCCCTCGAACGGTCAACTCTCTAGGCTGTTTTTTCTCTTCTGCCCTTACTGCGTAACTCAAAGCCATCAGTGCCACGAGAACCAGTACCCAGGCCGATCGGAGCAGCTTCATCTATCCTTTCCTTCCAGTAATAAATAATAGTTTAACACCATCGGCCGAACGCCCTTAGCCTGCATTTCTCACACCGGCATCGCGTCGTCGTCGCTTCGCGAACTCGACGCCGTCGCGCTCGCCACAAACGTCGCCGTACTTACGAAGCGAGGCACTAAGTTTTAGCTGGTGTCTCGATTAACGTCGGTACTGCTCGACGGCTCGACGATGTTCTCGGTAGTGGCTAGAGAAGAAGTGACCTCCGTCATTTTTAGCAACAAAGTAAAGGTAGTTTACTTCCGCCGGGTAAAGTGCAGCATCAATAGATTCCAGTCCTGGACTGGCAATGGGACCGGGAGGTAACCCCGGGTAGAGATAGGTATTGTAAGGAGAGTCCAGGTTCAAATCGCTCTGATTAATCACGCCGTCGTATTCTTTCACCAGCTTGACCGCGTAGATGACTGTTGGATCACACTCCAGTTTAAGATTCTTGCGGAGCCGGTTATGAAAGACCGCTGAGATGAGGGGACGCTCACCTGGGATCCCCGTTTCCTTTTCAATCAGAGAACCGAGCGTAATCACTTCACGGGTTGTCAGATCCAGTTCGTGTGCGCGCTTCAACCGCTGCGGGGTCCATGCCCTGCGGAAATTGTTCACCATGGCACGAACAATTTCGTCCTCGCTCAAATCGCGCGTCACAAAGTAAGTGTCTGGAAAGAGGTACCCTTCTAGGTTCTCGGCGAGGGGATCTAAATCAGCGATCAATGCGCTGCCCTGCAGTGCTTGACTGAACTCCTCTACTGTTCCGAGTCCTTGCAGGGCGAATCGTTCGGCAATCTGATCCATGGTCAACCCCTCAGGCACCGTTATTCGATGATAGTGAACCAGACCCTGCCGGAGCTTTTCGACCACAGTGCGGAGGTTGACTGCCCCCTCGAATCGATATTCTCCAGCCTTTAGGGAAACAGGTGGATGGACGAGGCGCACATACCACTCAAAGATGGTGGAAGAACGAACAATTCCGTGAGATTCCAGCGTTCTGCCGATTTGGGGAACCGTGTAGCCCGGTGATATGAAAATCATTTGATGAGAGCCCTTGTAAGCTTGGTAGGGCTGGTATATCTGGATGAGCAGCCAAAGAAGGACGGTGCCCATGACCAGACTCACCAAGGCCCCTAAAAGAATCGGAATTTTGGGGCTCTTCAGTTTTTCAATCAGCTCGATTCTTCTAAATACCATTGCAAAATCACTGCCGCCGAAAACTCATTTCGTTTTTTGCGTCGTTCGGCTAACGTCAAACCCGCTTCAGCCATGAGCTTCTCGGCCTCCCTTGTCGACAAACGCTCTTCGGCCCACTCCACTGGGACCTTTGTGATTTCCCTCAACTGCGTCACGAGAGGCTCGATTAGGTCAAGGATGCTGCTTCTTTCTCCTCCCAGATGCCGGGGCATGCCCACGATCAACTTCTCGATCTGATGCTGGTGAATGAGTTCACAAATTCTCTTGGCATCATCAAGCTCGTTATGTCGAACCAGTGTGGTCAGAGGTCGGACGGTGATCTTCAAGGGATCGGTGACGGCGACACCGATTGTTTTCGAACCCACATCTAAAGCCATCCATCGTCTCATAAGAGTAGCGTAAATCCACAATGTATCGCATTTTCTTGCATTGTTACTCTAAAGTTCCTAAGGTATAATCATATCCAGGCAGGAAGTCGATGTTTAGAGGATTAGATGTTGGGTAGGGTGAAAATTCTTGTCGTTTTCCTTTCCGCACTCTTCGTGGCCTATGGTCTGGTAGGCGGAATGCTGGACAAAGTGTCGGCCAGGGACGACACTTACCGAGATCTCAGCATTTTTACGGATGTTCTCAGTAAGGTCAAAGAGGATTATGTGGAAGAGCCTGATCTAGAAAGAGCGGTTCAGGGAGCTTTGCATGGAATGATGGAAGCACTGGATCCGTATTCTAGTTTCATTGATCGGGACACCTATCGAGAGATCGAGGGGGCAAACGAGGGCTTGACAGCCTCACCGGGAGTCGTCCTCTGTAAGCGTTACGGCTATGCCTATATCGTCTCGGTTGTTCCTGGAAGTCCGGCAGAGCGTGAAGGTTTGCGGACGGGAGATCTCCTCGAGTCGATCGACGGTCGGGTGACAACTCAAATGAGTCTGTGGGAGGCAAAGAAATTACTGATTGGAAAGGAGGGGAGTTCGGTCAACGTTCGGCTGATTCGCGCGCGCAGAAGTGCTCCTTCGCAGGTGGAATTGGTTCGAAAAGATTTGCCTCTGCCGGAAGTTTCCGCACGCATTCTGGAAGATGAAATTGGTTTCCTATGGATCCCCCACTTCGGGACAGGTGTCGCGAAAGTCATCTCGTCAAAACTAAAGATGTTGCAATCTGTTGGTATGAGGGGACTGCTGGTAGATGTGCGCGGAACGGCCCTGGGCGTCTTACAGGAAGCTGTTCAGGTGAGTGATTTTTTCCTTCCCAAAGGCGAGAAGATTCTGACCGTAAGAGATCGCAATGAAACAGACAGGGAGTTTTTTTCCTTGACGGAATCGATGCTTTCAGATATTCCGATTGTTTTATTGATTGATGGGGGCACCAGCGGACCGGCGGAAGTGTTTGTCGCGGCTCTAAAGGATCACAACGTGGCTGAAACAGTGGGAAGAAAGACCAACGGTCAGGGTTCGGAGCAAGAATTCTTTCACTTGGAAGATGGTTCTGTCTTGCAGATTTCAAAGAGACTGTTTTATCGTGCCACGGGAGAGGCTATTCAGAGTCGGAGCCTAAAGGATTCGGGGATATCGCCGGATGTGCGATATCCGAATCAAGACTTTGTGACCAACTTTTATTTCGAAAATATACCCGATGACCCGGAATCTACCCTGGGAGAGGAGTTTTACCGAAAACTCAATGAGGCCATTCGAACGGAACAATTTAAACAGGGACTGAAGCAATTGCGTAATCAGTTATTGAGAGAGGCTGCCTAACTTACCATACAATCACCATTCAATCACTAAAGGAGGAGAGATGAACAAAGGTGAATTAGTTGAAGCAATCGCGAGGGACGCGAAGCTCAGTAAGGGCCAAGCGCAGAGTGCGTTGGATGCTTTTGTGAGTAACGTACAGAGGTCGCTCAAGAGGGGTGATAAGGTCACTCTTGTGGGTTTCGGGACGTTCTCAACTTCCAGCAGATCTGCGCGGACAGGGCGCAATCCTCAGACTGGAATGCCGATCAAGATTCCGGCAAAAAAGGTCGCGAAGTTTTCGGCAGGCAAGGCTCTGAAGGACTCGATTCAGTAGGTGCCGAGACAGCGCTGGACAACAACAGACAACAGACCACAGACACAACAACAGACAAACAATTTTTACTGTCGTCTGTTGTCTGTTGTGTCACTAACTGTTTTCATTGTCAGTTATAATATCAATTCGTAGGTGCGTAGCTCAGGGGAAGAGCACTTCCTTGACGCGGAAGGGGTCAGCGGTTCAATTCCGCTCGCACCTACCATTTTTATTTTTGGTTGAAGTGTAAGTGTCTGAACCGGGACGCTTAAGAGCCATCCGTAAAGATGGAACGGTTTTTGAAGTTGAAGATCGTGAGGAGGCTTTGGAAATTTTGCGCCACTCGACGTCCCATTTGATGGCGTTGGCGGTTACTGAGCTCTACCCGAGGGTACATTTAGGGATCGGGCCTCCCACTAGTCAAGGCTTTTATTACGACTTCCGGACTCCCCACCAGTTTGGCGAAGAGGACCTGGAAAAGATCGAGAAAAAAATGGAGGAGTTTAAGGGTCAAAATTTATCTTTTGAGCCTTCGATCGTCGGCAAGGAAGAGGCGCTGGAGTTTTTTCGCACAAAAGGAGAGGATCTCAAGACTGAACTGATCGAAGAGCGAGACGGACAGGTCCTCTCTTATTACAAGTTGGGGAATCTGGTGGATTTCTGCACTGGCCCCCACGTGGTTTCCACTTCCGAGTTGGGCGCGTTCAAGCTGCTGTCGATCGCTGGATCCTATTGGAAGGGGGATGAACATCGTGAGCAGCTGCAGCGCATTTACGGTACCGCCTTCTTTGAGGAAGAGGAACTTCACGATCACCTTGAGAAATTAGAGGAGGCTCGCAAGCGTGACCATCGCCGGCTAGGGAAAGATCTGGGTCTTTTTTGGGTTCAAGATGAAGTCGCTCCCGGTTTGATTTTTTGGCTCCCCAAAGGAGCGAAAGTCCGAGCCGTAATGGAAGAATTTTTGCGAGGTGAGTTGGAAGCACGAGGATATCAGTTTGTCTACAGTCCTCATATCGCCAAGAGCGACCTGTGGAAAACTTCAGGACACTATGAATACTTTCGACACCACATGTACATCTTGCCGGTGGATGAGGAAGAGTACGTGCTCAAACCGATGAATTGTCCTGGGCATATTTTGATTTATAAATCCGCCAAGAGAAGTTATCGCGAGTTGCCGATACGGATTGCCGAGTTTGGAACAGTCTACCGCTACGAAAAATCGGGTACCCTCCACGGCATGCTAAGGGTCCGCGGCTTCACCCAAGATGATGCCCACATCTTTTGTCGTCCGGACCAAGTTCTGGATGAAGTCGTCGAGACTCTGGATTTGGCTGAACACATCTTAAAAAGCTTTGGCTTTGATCGCTATGAAATAACCCTGTCAGTCTGGGATCCTGCTCATCCGGAAAATTATGCAGGTAAACCGGAAGATTGGAAAAGTGCCGAAGTGGTCTTGATTCAGGCACTCGAACGTAAAGGCTGGGCATATGAACGGTGTCAAGGGGATGCGGCTTTCTATGGTCCTAAGATTGATGTGGAATTGATTGACGAGTTGGGCCGCCCTTGGCAGCTGAGCACTTTTCAGTTCGATTTCAGTCTGCCGGAGCGATTTAGAGTGGCCTATGTGGGAGCTGATTCGAAAGAGCACCTCGTGGTCATGATTCACCGGGCGCTGCTCGGTTCCCTGGAGCGCTTTATGGGAGTGTTAATCGAGCACTATGCGGGAGCCTTTCCGATTTGGCTAGCTCCAACGCAGGCGGTGGTCATTGCGGTCAGTGCAAGACATCATCAATACGCTCTTCAAGTTGAAAAGGAGCTCAAGAACCACAGCACTGGACAAATCCGCGTGGAGACGGATCTCAGGAACGAGAAGATGGGATACAAAATTCGGGAAGCGCAGTTACAAAAGGTTCCTTACATGTTGATCGTGGGCGATCGAGAAATCGAAGATCAGACGATTGCGGTCCGGAATCGCTTCAAAGGTGACCAGGGGGCCATGACCATTGAGGGTTTTGCAAACATGATACGGGACCTTATTGATAAGAAGGCGGTGAGACCGTAAGAAAGAGACCGGGAGCAAACATCCACAGAACTCGTGTGAATCATCAAATAAGATCTCGTGAGATTCGAGTAATTGACGAAGACGGGAACCAGTTGGGCATCATGGATCCTCGACAAGGAATCAGCGCGGCCCTGAAAAGCGGGTTGGATCTAGTTGAAGTTGCGCCAATGGCGAAGCCTCCCGTCTGCCGGATAATGGATTATGGCAAGTACCGCTACGAGCAGAGCAAAAGGGCACAGGAGGCAAAGAAGCATCAGAAGACTATTCAGGTCAAAGAAGTCAAGTTCCGGCCTAAAATTGACGAACACGATTTTACGTTTAAGAAAAATCATATTATCCGTTTCTTGAGGGAAGAGAACAAAGTCAAAGCAACGGTGATGTTTCGGGGCAGGGAAGTTACCCATGCTGAAATCGGAGAGCAGATCTTGCGACGTTTGCTCAATGAACTCGATGATATTGCTACGGTGGAGAGAAAGCCGAAACTTGAAGGCCATATAATGACAATGATTCTGTGCCCTAAAAAGCAGTCCAAAGCGGCGACAGGATGAAATTAAAGACCAAAAGAGCGGCAGCCAAACGCTTTAAATTAACCGGAACCGGTAAAATAAAGAGACGGCACAGCCATCATCTTCACATTTTGACGAAGAAATCGGCTGGGCGAAAAAGGAATCTTAAAAGATGGGTAAGCGTGAGTAAGGCTGATGAAAAGCGTGTCAAAATGATGCTAAATTTGGGATAGATATGGCAAGAGTAACACGCGGAAATAGAAGGCTTCAGCACCGAAAGAAGATCTTAAGACAGGCCAAGGGCTATTGGGGAACAAAGAGCAAGCTTCATCAAGCTGCCAAGGAGCAGGTCATGAAGTCGCTTGCCTACTCGTACAGAGATCGAAGGCAGAAAAAAAGAAACTTTCGCAGCCTTTGGATTATCCGTATCAATGCTGCGGTCCGACAACATGACTTCTCTTACCGTCAATTTATCTTCGGCTTAAAGAAGGCTGGGATTAATCTGAACAGAAAGGTGCTGGCGGATTTGGCGGTGCGTGACCAGAAGGCATTCGAAAAACTTGTACAGACGGCCAAAGAGTCGCTTGCGCTGAATAACTAGTTCCCATCCGGAAAGTCCGGGCCCAGCTGATGTCAGAGCCGCGAAGGTAAGGAACTAACTAATTGGCCCTCCTGACTGATTAGCAAGAAATGAAAACGGCCCCGGACAGAGTCCACCCTTTGTGGGACGAGTTTTGTCGCCACCTGAACTCGGTATCCAGTTTGGTCGAACTCTCCGACCTCAAAGACAAGTATCTCGGCCGCAAACGAGGACTGATTAGTCTCGAATTACGGAAGCTGGGAGCTTTATCTCCTCAGGAGCGTCCGGCGGCGGGCCATGAGCTCAATGAGTTAAAGAAACGGGTAGAAAAATTATTGTCTCAGCGGACAGGGGAGTTCAAAGAAAAGGAGCGCCTGCGGAAGCTGGAGATGGAGGGAATCGACGTCACTCTACCCGGATACGCCTTTGCACCCAGTGCAATCCACCCTCTGCGACGCGTGTGGAAGGAGATGGAGGAGATCTTTGTTCGGATGGGTTTTGCCGTCGTGTCCGGCCCGGAGGTGGAATCCGATTACTACAACTTCGAAGCGCTAAACATACCCAAAGGACATCCAGCTCGAGACGACCAGGATACCCTCTACCTTTCAGAGAATCTCGTGCTGCGAACACACACCTCCCCGGTTCAAATCCGGACCATGGAAAACCAGAAACCACCGATCCGAATTATTGTTCCGGGCCGGGTCTACAGACGCGATGCGGTGGATGCCACCCACACTCCCATGTTTCACCAGATCGAAGGATTGCTGGTAGACGAAGGAATTAGCTTGGCTGATCTGAAGGGGACGCTGGAAGTTTTTTTCAAAGTCTTATTTTCCCCGGACACTCGAGTGCGCCTGCGACCTAGTTACTTTCCCTTTGTGGAGCCGGGAGCCGAGCTGGATATCAGCTGTATCTTTTGTGCCGGTGGGGGTTGCCGGGTGTGCAAGAAGAGCGGCTGGATCGAGATTTTGGGGGCGGGGATGGTTCACCCTCGAATCTTAGAGAGGGTGGGTTATGATCCGGAAAAATACACAGGATTTGCCTGGGGAATGGGAATAGATCGGATTGCGCTTCTAAAATATCAGGTGAACGATTTGCGTCTGTTTTTCGAGAACGACGTCCGGTTTCTCCGCCAATTCTAATTGCGCTGAGTTTGACAAATGAGAATCAGCTGTCCATGGCTGCGGGATTTTGTGGATATAGATATTTTGGGAGTGGAAACCACAGAAGTGGCCGACGCCCTCACCATGGTCGGTTTAAAGGTCGAAGAGATTCAGGAGTTTAATGACAGTTACATCTTCGACGTTGAAGTGACAACCAATCGTCCCGATTGCCTCAATCACTTGGGGATCGCTCGAGAAATTGCTGCACATTTCCGGCTCCGATTAAAGCCTCCCGACTTTTCCCTTCCACAAAATGAGGAGCACAACGCAACCATCTTGTCCAGCAGCGTGACAATCGAGAATTCTGACTTGTGTCCGCGCTATGCGGCACGTGTTATTACTGGTATCAGAATTGAAGAGTCCCCCGATTGGCTCAGAGCCCGGTTGGAAGCCGTTGGTCAGAGGCCCATTAACAACATTGTCGACATCACGAACTATGTCATGTTGGAAGTGGGCCATCCACTGCACGCATTTGACTACGAAAAACTGCAAGAGAATCGCATCGTTGTCCGAACTGCGAAGCGCGGGGAGAGTCTCATCACTCTGGACGGTGTGCAGCGTAAGCTTGATTCTTCTATGCTGATGATTTGCGATGCGGCGGATGTGGTTGCCTTGGCAGGAATCATGGGAGGAGAAGAGAGTGAAGTCTCTGAGGGCAGCCGAAGCATTCTCCTGGAGAGTGCTTACTTCAACCCTGCAACGGTTCGCAGGACGGCCAAAAGCCTCGGTCTGCGCACGGAAGCCTCCTTTCGCTTTGAAAGGGGAGCTGATGCGGAGATGCCTGTCAAGGCCTTGAATCGAGCTTGCCGTTTAATTCAGGAAATCGCGGGTGGCACCTTTGCCAGTCCGGTTATGGATGAGTACCCGAATCCCCAGCCTCAGAGAACTCTCCAGCTGCGGTCTGAGCGTATTCGGAAGGTTGTTGGCGTGTCGATCGACGCGGAGTTTATCACTGATACTTTACCACGCCTCGAGTTTAAGGTTTCACACGCTCAGGAGGGTGTCTGGCAGGTTAAAGTGCCGAGTTTCCGAGTCGACATTGGAATCGAAGATGATCTGGTCGAAGAAGTAGCACGACACTATGGCTACGATCGGATCCAAACTACTTACCCAGCGCCTTCAGGTATTGGAAGCTTTCTTTCTACCCATAATCATGACCGCATTTTGACTCGCACATTAGGAAGGTTTGGGTTCTTGGAAGCGTTTAATTATGTCTTCACCAACCCTTCGAAGGAAACTCCTTTTTGGAATCACCCCCCCTCGATGGTGGCGATCTCCAATCCGCTCACCGAGGAGGACACCCATCTGCGCGTTAGCCTCGTGCCGGGATTAGTCGAGGCGTTGCGCCGCAATTTCCACCGCGGGAACAAAGTGGTGAGACTTTTCGAATTTGGAAAAGTCTTTACTCCTAGCGACTCAGGAGATGCGGAGGACTTCAAGGAAACCCCGCGACTAGCTTTGCTGGCGACCGGTGAGTTTTACCAGCCTTTCTGGAATACATTTAGAGATGAGTTTCACTTTCACCATCTGAAAGGAATCGTGGAAGTCTTGCTTGAGGAACTCGGTCATCAAGCCGAGTTCGAAGCCAGGTCCGATATAGCCCTCCTTCACCCAGGTATTGCGGCTCGTGTCTTGGTGAATGGTGAAGCGTTGGGGGTCCTGGGACAGCTTCATCCTCGGCTTCAGGAAACCTATAAGTTTCTTCAAACGGTCTTGGTGGCGGAATTGCCCCTGGATCCAATATATGGGGATCCTGTGCGGGAACCACAATATGAAAGTTTGGGAAGATTTCCCTCAATACAAAGAGACCTTTGTTTTGTCGTTGACAAAAAAGTCGAATACGCTACAATGTTATCCGCCCTGAGAGAGCTGGATATTCCAGATCTTCAGGACATTCAGCTTGTTGATCTCTACCAAGGTTCGACCCTTCCCTGGGGTAAGGTTAGCTTAGCAATACGCTTGACCTTCGCCAGTCCAAAAAAGACCTTAACGCAGGAGGAAGTTAATCGCTACACCGACGAGATTTTTTCGGTTTTGAAATCAACTTTTTCTGCGGAAGCTCGTTCCTAGTACGAGGCACTAGTATCCGTGTCAGAAAACGCTCTTGCTCAGTTGGAAAGTCGGGTGGTTCGAGTGGTCCAGCTTTTAAGTAGTCTTCAAACCGAAAATCGGAGTCTTAGGGAGGAAATTCAACAATTACGAAAAGATCTGGAGGAAATCAAAGAGGATAAGAAGATTAAGAATCAACGAATTGAACAATTTGAAGATGACCGTCTAAGGATTCGCTCCCGGGTTGAAAAGATTATGCGAAAAGTAAGAACGCTGGAGGAGCCACGGGAATCCTAGGTTGGAAAGAAACAATGGGTGAAGATTCTGAACGGATTACGGCTGTTAAGATTTACAACCGGACTTACCAAGTTCGTAGCGGCGGTGACCCTGAGTATGTAAGACAGCTGGCACAGTATGTTGATGAGAGAATGACTGAGGTTTTTGAGCTTACCCCGACGGTTGATAGTTTGAAAGTAGCCATTTTGGCGGCCTTGAATATTGCTGATGAGTATTTTTCGGCTAAACAAAAACTGAATGCTCTGGAAGACGCGGTTGCCGAAGGAAGTGAAAAAATGATCGGCCTGTTAGAACCTTTCGATGGCGCGGAGTCGCCTTGACCGCCTTATAATGGCTGCCATAAGTTTTCCTCCCCTGCAATGTTCGTGATGGCGAGTAGAATTTGAGCCAACACCAAGCCCGAAGGGACCTGGGTCCTTTCATTGTGTGCAATCCTGATCAATGGAATTGCCTAATGTGACAGGTAGGGTCCCCACCTGCTGAGAGCAGGTTCAATTTCAACACGCCACACGACAGAGCGGGGGAGAAATCCTCCCTGTAGATCTTTCCCTTAGACGGCCGCGTTGAGAATAGACCAGGAGTTGTTCCATGCATATCAACGCTATGATCGCCTTCGCGGCAGTGGCGGCTGTGGTAATTGTCCTTTGGTACATTGTCGAAATCCGGTTGGCAGGTCGGCGTGTCGCGGAAGCCACCATGAAAGCGGAAGAGATCACGCGATCAGCCCACCAAGAGGCCGAAAGGATTAAGAAGGAAAAGCTGGTAGAAGCCAAGGATCAGATTTTTGACTGGCGTTCCGAAGCGGAAAAAGAGATTCAGGTACGCCGACGAGAACTAAACAAGTTGGAAAGACGGCTAAGCAGAAAAGAAGACAATCTGCAAAGTACGGAACAATCGGTACTTCGTAAGGAAAGGGATTGTGATCGACGTGTGAGGAAGGTGCAAAACCAGGAAAGAAGTTTAGGTGGAAAGGAGCGACAGCTGGAGGCGCTTATTGTTGAGCAGACCAGTCAATTGGAAGCTGTTGCAGGAATGACAGCGGAAGAAGCCAAGAAAGTTTTGATTAAATCGATCGAAGGGCAAGCTCTTCATGACGCGGCAATGCTGGCCAAACGAATTGAGGATGAGGCTCGAGAAAATGCCCAGCGCGAGGCTCGAAAAATCCTCGCTCAGGCCATTCAGCGTTGTGCGGCTGAGCATGTGGTGGAGTCCACGGTTTCTGTTGTGGATCTTCCCTCGGATGATATGAAGGGACGAATCATCGGAAGGGAAGGACGAAACATCCGCGCCTTGGAGCAGGCAACTGGTGTCGACTTGATCGTTGATGATACTCCAGAGGCGGTAATCTTGTCCGGATTTGACCCGCTGCGCCGAGAGATCGCCAAATTATCGATCGAGCTCCTGATCAAGGATGGACGCATTCATCCAAGCCGCATCGAAGAAGTGGTGAGCAAGGTCGAGAAGGAAATGGGGGAGAAAGTCCGAGAAGAAGGAGAGCAAGTGGCTTTTGAGCTGGGGATTCATAACATCCATCCGGATCTACTGCGGCTGGTTGGCAAGCTGAAGTACCGAACCAGCTACGGCCAGAATGTCCTTTTCCATAGTAGAGAAGTCGCCTACCTTGCCGGGATCATGGCTCGTGAATTGGAAGCCGATGTGAACGTTTGCAAGCGAGCTGGACTCCTTCATGATGTTGGAAAGGCGGTCGATCGAGACATGGAGGGAACCCACCTGCAGCTGGGAGTGGAACTGGCCCGAAAATACGGTGAAAGCCCCGAGGTTATACACGCCATGGAAGCGCATCATTTTGATGTTGAGTTTCGTACACTTGAGGCAGTTTTGGTGCAGTCTGCCGACGCCACTTCCGCCGCTCGGCCCGGAGCTCGTCGGGAGGTTCTGGAAAGTTATGTCAAAAGGTTGGAGAAGCTGGAAGAGATCGCGGCTTCATTTCCGGGGGTGTCCAGAGCCTTTGCCCTTCAAGCGGGTCGAGAGGTGCGGATCATTGTCGAGAGTAGTAAGGTCTCAGATGAACAGGCCTTCTGGTTGACTAAAGATATTACTAAGAAAATCGAAAATGAACTCCAGTATCCAGGACAGATTAAAGTGACGCTTATTCGAGAAATGCGAGTCGTCGATTATGCTAAGTAGGGGGGAGGAGTGGCTGAGCTGATGAAGATACTATTTGTGGGTGATGTCGTAGGGCGTGCCGGTCGAAGAATATTGAGAGAGTGCCTTCCCCAAATCAAAGAAGAGCATCCAATCGAATTTACCATCGCCAATGTCGAAAACGTGGCTGGAGGATTTGGGATCACCGCCTCACTCGGTGAAGAGATCCTCAGTTACGGGGTGGATGTGATGACCTCGGGTAATCACATTTGGGATAAAAAGAAAGTCTTTGACTATTTTGCCCAGCAGCCCCGCTTAATCCGACCCGGTAACTATCCACCAGGAACGGCTGGTAATTACCAATTCATCGGGAAAACTCGCAATGGTTGCCCAGTGGCTGTTGTGAACCTTCAAGGACGGGTGTTTATGCCGATTACCGATTGCCCTTTTCGGCTCGCTGAACGTGAAATTCCAACTCTATCGCAAAAGACTTCGGTGATCGTGATTGACTTTCACGCCGAGGCCACCTCGGAAAAGGTCGCCTTTGGTTGGTTCATGGATGGGAAGGTCTCCGCCGTCATCGGCACTCACACACACGTCCCAACCGCCGATGCGCGGATTCTGCCGAAAGGAACAGCTTACATTTCCGACGTGGGAATGACCGGCTCCTACGAGTCAGTTATTGGAATGAAAGTGAATTCCGCCCTGTCTCGTTTTCTTACCGGATTACCTTCACGCTTCGAACCCGCAACACATGCTCCACGCTTGTGCTCGGTGATTCTGGATATCGACGACTCCAACGGTTC
>JALLON010000300.1 GCA_027717925.1 Acidobacteria bacterium AH-259-G07
CTAGAAGGGACGGAATTCCCGCGTGAATTTGATGTAAAGGGCCCGGTTCAGGGGGCCACCGGGTGGAACAAAACGCTCCAATCCGCGGTCTAGGCCCTCCAGATCACGTGTCTCGTTGTAGACAACGTACAGACCGGTTCCCGCTGTATTCAGCCATCCAAATCGAATGTTGCTCGACCAGTTGTCGCCCCCGTCGTTGTACTGGAGCAGGGACTGCAGGAAGATTCTGGGTGTGAAGGAGTAATTCACTCTGGCTCCCACCAGGTTCGTTTTGAAGGCTCCCCCGAATTCCCCGTTGATTCCTTCCACCGGGAAGTCGAGTTTGTTGTGGGTGTAGTTGACGGAGGTGGTCAACTGCGAACCTCGGCGCCAGTTCAGTCCTGCCGCGTAGGTTCGGATGCTTCCGTTGTAGAACCCGCCGGCGTCGAGTCCAACGTTCACGGAAAGGGGAGCGCTCGGGTTGGAGTTGAATCGCCAGGCAATTTCCACGTTGCGGTAGGAACCTGGAGGAATGGTCACACCAAAAAACTCAAAGGGCTCTCGGAAACCTTCCAAGGTGATGTTGACCGCCGGGCTGAAGCGGGCCCCGTTCTCCCACTCCACATGACTATCCATGTGAATTTCCTCGCTCTCCTTGAAGCCATCCAGATCGTGGTAAACCCGGTAGGTAACGTGCGGGCGGAGTTCCCGAAGCCATGTGACCGAGGACGGTCTGAAGTACGTAAAGATGCCTGTATTGACATGCTTGTAGGCCTTTCGACGCAGGAAGCCCACTTCGGGATTGAAGTCTTCACCGACCTCCGTGAATTCGAGCCAGATGCGTTTGGTGCGCGTACGGTACTCGCCTCGAAGGCTGTAGGCATGATCGCTTCCATCAAAGGCGCCTTCTCCCTCGCTCTCGTGAAAAGTGGCGGTTTTCGCAACGTAACCGTTGGCCAGGAAAGCTTCGCCAATTCCCAGCCGGCCATCCAGAGCAAAGGTGCGGTTGTAATTATCCTGATCGATGCCAGACCCGGTTGCCTGTTTGTTGATCAAGATGCCGCCCAATCGGCTTCTTTGTCCAAACTCCCGGTAGGCACGACCCATAGTGAAATTAGTGCCGGGCGTGAGGCAATCCGCACTGCCCAAGGCACAGTCACCCACCGTTTCCGTCTGCATATTGAGAAATCCAACGTTCCACCGGTCCACCTTGCCGGTCAGTCGCGCACCCCCCACGATCGGGACAATGACTCCTTTGTCGATACCGATGCGGCGACTGAAGAACAAGTCCACCTGCTGGGAACTGCCGACCGCAAAAAGTCCTGCGTTTTCCAGGAAGAAGGGACGCTTTTCAGGAAAGAAGAGATTGAACCGGGTCAGGTTGACCTGCTGCTCATCTACCTCCACCTGAGCAAAATCGGTATTGTAAGTCAGATCCAGAGTCATACTGGGAGTCAAGCTGTACTTGACGTCCAAGCCCGCATCCCCCAAATAGTTGGTGTCTCCGTCCGGGTTTCCCTGAAAGTCCCGCTGTACCGAGCCAATCACGTAAGGAGTTACCTTGAAGTTGGTTGGCGGTTCGACCTCCAGACCATGCAGCTCTCCAGCGAATGTCAGTCTGAAGAGATCCCACTGACGGGGAACGGATGACCAGTAATCCTGTTCATTCTTGCGCCGAATATTGCGCGCAAAATTCACGCCCCACACCTGATTTCCTCCCCCACGGAATCGCAGGGTGCTGAAGGGTATTCTGAACTCAGCCATCCACCCTTCCGCATTGGTGTGGGTGGCTACTTCCCAGTTCGCGTCCCAGTTCTTGTTAATGCCACGCCCCGAGCCTCGTTGAGTTGTGGTGCGAGTGCCGGCGCGACCGCGACCCCTGCCTCCGCCCTGTCCCTCGTTGGAAACCTGCGCATCGTATTCCAGTCCCGAGGGATTGGTGCCAAAAACAAATCCGTTCTGGCGGTCGTGAAAGGTGTCAAAAACCATCCAAAACGCATCCGTGTTGGTGAGTTCGGAATCCCGTTCACTCTCACTCACCAGAATCTGGGAAGGCTCGCGATCGTAACACATGACTCCCACATAGAGATTCTTCGAATCATAGATGAGGAAGACCTCGGTCTTCTCGCTGGCCGGCTGGCCCTCGACAGGCTCGTGCTGGACGAAATCCGCAACTGGTATGGCCACCTTCCATTCCGGTTCATCCAAGAGGCCGTCGATCTTTGGAGTGGTTTCCACGCGAGTGGCCACGGCCCTTCGATCGGAGGTTTCATTCTGCGTGGAGGCTGTCCCTTGAAACGCGATCAAGAGCAGCGGAAGGACAAGCCAGTGCTTCGGCGGCAGACGACGGTGTTTTTGCACTCGGACGTTCAACAGCATCTCCCTTGTCACACGGTTCCGGAGGATCTTATTAAACTTCGTTCGGTCGGTACCACTTAGCGATCCGATCCGTGGCTGGTCAACCGTTTGCCTATGCATGGGCACAAAGAGCAAGGCCAACAATTGCCAATCCGATGCCTGTTGTTCTGTTCATCTGAGTTTCCAACGATCACGGCCGCTGAGCCGATACACGCTTATCTTTCTTGCCCGTTCGCGATGCCGCGGCCTAGTATGAACCCCGCTCAAGAACTACGCTCCCGAAGGGCTTGTGTTTCACTGTTTCACTTTCACGCCGCACTCCACAGGACACCTGATTTTCAGTGGGTCCGTATCGTAGGGGCAGATCGCCCGAACCGTCTATCTGTTGCTCACCTCACTCCAACTGACTTACCGGGAAGCGGAGATTGGTCTTTTATAATCAAAGACTTCGTGGCCATCAGAAAACCATCACGAAGGGGGGATATGATCTCTGGGTGCGTGTAAGGTGCGGATTAGGACAAAATTTTTAGTTCACTCTCCTTTTCAAAGAGTGCGATTTGAAACTATTCCTTATGGAAGGTAACCGGTTCACAGCCCGACGCTGGCGGTTCTTGACATCGACAGTGTGGCAGACGTACCTTTCTAGATTGGAAGAAAGTTGGAATCGGAAATTCTGGATAAGGGTATCACCGATAAGATGCAGGGTTTAGTGAGCCGTCGGAACCTTGGACTCATGATGGCTGGGGCACTGGGTGTCTCGGTGGCCGTGTGGTTTGTACGACCCGCACAGACATTGAACTCACCTTTGGCGACTGGCCGCTCTGATGCGGTCTTGATGTCGAGGCGGGCGACAGAGAATAGCCCTTCGCTGTTACTCATCAGCATCGACACGCTCCGGGCCGATCATATGGGTATCTACGGCTACTCACGCCCCACGACGCCACATATCGACTCCTGGTTCGAGGAGGGCCAAATCTACGATGCTGCCTACAGCACGGAGGCCAGCACGCCTCCCAGCGTGGTGAG